>NZ_JBEXPH010000212.1:0-13485 GCF_040611955.1 Streptomyces sp. NPDC006510
GACAACACACCCAACGCCTCGACGCGGGCGGCACGTTCTTGCAGACTGTCCATCACGGCCTTTGGTTGATCAATGTGTCTCTTGGCGGAAACACATGATCAAGCAAAGGCCGCTCCGCTGTCCGGCGAACAGCAAAACCCGTGGCCAGCCCGCCCAACTAACCAAAGGCAAAGGTTTAAATACAAGCTAATACGCCGAAGTCAGTAACCGATGCGCCGGGCCGGGGCGCTCTTCCCGTACGGGTTCCTCTCCCCGATAATGGCCCTCAACTGTCTGGCCTTGGGGGGCTTGTGTCGGATCGTGGTTCCACTCCTGTTCCGCCCTCCATGCGCAGAGTCGCGCGGGAGTTCGAACTCGGTTCGCGCCAGGGGCTGGTGTGGACCGAGCCCAAGCGCTTTCCGTGGATCGTGGTGCTGCTGCCGGCACTGGTCGGACTGCCGGTGCTCTGGCTGGGGATTTCGGCCGCGGTGGAGGGCCAGCGGAGCCACGGCGCCTGGTACTACGGGCTGCCGCTGCTCATCTTGGGGACCGCCATAGTCGCCGCAGCCGGGTACTTCCTCTTCCTCGCGCTCACGAGACGGCAGGCGCAGGTCTGGGTAGGTCACTACCAGCACGGCATCGTCCGGGAGGTCGCCGGGCACGCGCCGGAGGCGTACTCATGGGACGAGATCGACGGCATTCGGCGGAGCAGCACCAAAGTGACGAACGGGATCACCAGCGTCACCACACACGAACTCTGGGTGCGTCCCCGTGAGGGCGCCGAGATCACGGTGACCGACGCGTACAAGGGGGTCGCACGGTTCATCGACGAACTGGACAAGACATTCACGCGCGTACGGCTGCCGCAGGACAGGGACCGGCTGAAGGCGGGCGAACGGGTCGACTTCTTCGGGGCCCACCTCGATCCCGCCGGTGTCGAGTACCTCGACCACCGGCTCGGCTGGCGCGAGGTCGACCGGGTCACGGTGAAACAAGGCTGGCTGGAGATCCATCGGCACGGCGACGGAAAGCCGTGGGCCAGGCTCCCCGTAGAGATGGTCGAGAATCTGTCGGTCTTCCTGGCCCTCGCCGCAAGGATGCGCCAGGAGGCGGCCGGGAAGCGGCCGCGACCAGACGATCCGGCCTGATCCGGCGAAGGCCGGCGCTCCGGCAGCAGGTCTGGATCAACGAACCAGCACCCCGGCGGTCACCGTGCTTGGGAGAGGAACTACTTGCACCTCTCAAACAACGGCATTGGCCGTTGTCGACCAGGTAGCGGATCGCGTCCAGTATCGCCCGGTGGCAGTACGCCTCCGGCTGCCCTCCCCGGCCGCGTATCCAGCCGGGAACCGGCAGCAGCGGCCGGACCAGGGCCCACTCCGCGTCCGTCATGTCCGAGGGATACCGCCGAACACGTTCCGGGTGATCGGCCGCGTTTCCGATCCGGTGAGCAACACAATCACACGTCGGTGCAGCCGAGTTGAACTCCACCGGCGCGAGCACGTACAACTGCGGCAACAGGGTCTCCTGGATCTCGGTTGGCTTCGCAACCCCGAGCTACCAAGAGGCCTGCCTTCATGCCCGCGACCAGCTGCGATCACCCGATCGAGACTCCCGTTCGACACACACCCCTCAAGATCGGAACGACAACAGCTACTAAGCTTGACGTTTATCCTCGCCTGTCACCCAACCTGCTGATCTGCGGTTCTTCCCGGGACAGCGGAGGCGGCCGTTCTCCACGCTTCGAGATGTCGAGTCACGAAGCACGAGAGAACGGCCGCTGCATATGAGTCTCCCTCTCCCAGGGCCCGCAGGCGAGGCGCTGGATGTCTTGTCCCGCTTTCGGGTCGAGTTCTACGAGTGCCTTTACGCCCGGGCGGATGCGCTCTTCGAGCTCACGGACGCGGTGCTGTGCGTGGACGGGCCGGTGAAGACGCTGGTGGAGCTGTCGCTGGCCCTCGAGTACCGGCGTGGGCATGGTGCTCTGTACGCAGCGTTGGACCGGGGCTGGGCAGAGCCGGCGCGGTTGCGGCGCACGCTGGCCGGCCTGCCGTTGCCGAAGGCGGCCGACGGGCGGATCGTGCTGGCTGTGGACGTGAGCAACTGGCTCCGCCCTGATGCTCCGACCAGCGACGACCGGCTGTTCTGCCACGTCTACGGACGCGGTGCCCGCAGCAAGGACCAGTTCGTGCCGGGCTGGCCGTACTCCTTCGTCGCCGCCCTGGAAACGGGCCGCACCTCCTGGGTCGCGCTGCTGGACGCTGTGCGTCTGGGGCCCGCCGACGACGCGACCGCCGTCACGGCAGCCCAACTCCGCAGCGTTGCAGAGCGGTTGATCCTCGCAGGACAGTGGAAGCCAGGAGATCCGAGGATGCTGATCGTCATGGACTCCGGCTACGACGTCGCCTACCTCTCCCACGCGCTGGCGGACCTGCCGCTCGTGCTGCTCGGGCGTCTGCGTTCGGACCGTGTCATGCTCCGTGACCCGGGTCCGACCCGTTCCGGGCCCAGGGGCGGGCGTCCGCGCCGGCACGGCGGCGTTCTCGCCCTGGCCCGGCCCGAGACCTGGCACACCCCCGAGGTGACCACGTCCACGGACACCACCCGCTACGGCACCGCCGAGGCAACGGCCTGGGACCGCATGCACCCCCGGCTCACCCACCGCGGCCCCTGGCTGGAACACACGAAGGAAGAACTGCCTGTCCTGCACGGCACGTTGCTCCGCCTGAAAGTCGGGCACCTGCCGGGCGACCGCGACCCGAAACCCCTGTGGCTGTGGTGCTCGGCCATCGGCGCCACCGGCACGGACGTCGACCGCTGGTGGCAGGCGTTCCTCCGCCGCTTCGACTTGGAGCACACCTTCCGGCTGATGAAGCAGACACTCGGCTGGACCCGCCCGAAGGTCCGCCATGCCGACACCGCTGATGTGTGGACCTGGCTGATCATCGCCGCCCACACCCAGCTCCGCCTCGCCCGCCCCCTCGCCGAGGACCTCCGCCGCCCCTGGGAACGGCCCACGCCACCCCGACGCCTCACCCCCGCCCGGGTGCGGAGGGGGTTTCGCAACGTCCGCGCGACCACAGCCCGCCCGGCAGCCGCGCCAAAACCATCCCGCCCAGGCCCCGGACGACCGCCCGGCCCGAAGAACAAACACCGCGCCAAGCACCACAACGTCGGGAAAACCCTCAAACGCGCTGAGTCGATCAAGGAACACGAAGCGCAGCGAGATTAAACGCCAAGCTAAGCGGATCTTGGCTGTCGCCAGGTCTGGTTACCTCTGGTGCGTGGGGCCTTGATCAGCGACTCTGTGCGCATGATGCTTCCGCCCGTTCAGGAGAAGACCGAGTTGATCGAGGTCGTCCGCATCACCGACCCAATGAGGCATCTCGGCGCGCCGAACCTGGCGGGTGACGAAGTTGCGATCTGGGAGGCGGCTCAGGTCAGGGACGCCCTGACGTTGATCAGCTCTGCGCCGGACAGCGCGCTGTACCGCTGTTTCATCCCGGGCTGGGGTATCCGTGCTCATAGCGCCACCGACCTGCTCTTCCAGATCGCCTTCTGCTTCCAGTGCCATGGGGCCCGCCTGTGGGGGCCGGGCGTGCCCGCCGAGTTGGATGGGATCCACGGCTTTGATCCGGACAGTGCTCCGGCCCTTGAACTGCTTCAACGATTCCGTGGCTCCACGCCGGGCCGGCTCAAAAGGATCTTCCGACGCAGTTGAGGGGCGCCATGCCTTCCCGGGCGAAGTACCGATCATGAGGCGGCCGTCTGCAACGCCCGGGGGAGGTGGACGTGGAGGTGCTCGACCTCAACGTCGCGGCCCCGGTCAATGTGAGGTCACCAGCTGCCCAGGCCGCGAAGCGGGCCTGGTGATCTCGGCAGAGAATGCAGTTGTCCTCCCCGTGGTTTCCATGAACGATCCGGGTGTGAACACGTTGTTTCTGACAGTCGGCTTGCCGGGGGCCGGAAAGACCACAAGGGCTCGGCAGCTGGCCAAGGAGCGCAACGCGCTTCGGCTGACGCCTGATGAGTGGATGATTCCGCTGTTCGGTGAGCCGGAGGCGGACGGGAAGCGGGATGTCTTGGAAGGACGGCTGCTCTCGCTTGCCCTGGAGGCGCTAAGGCTTGGAACCAACGTGGTCCTGGATTTCGGATGCTGGTCTCGTGACGAGAGGTCCGCCATCCGCTGGTTGGTGGAGTCTGCAGGCGCGTCCTGCGACCTCGTGTACGTGCCCGTGGACCTGGAGACCCAACGCGCTCGGATCGCCCATCGCCAGTCGACCACTCCGGATCAGACCTTCCCGATGAGCGAGGCGGACCTCTTGCACTGGAGGACGCTGTTCGAGGAGCCCAACGCCGCGGAACTCGACGGGCAAGAAATCGGCAGTCCGCCTCCTGGTTGGCCGGGCTGGCCCGAGTGGGCCGCCGATCGGTGGCCATCTTTCAGGTGACTGTCCGACCCCGCCCTGGTCCGGCTCCGCTCGGGAGCGTGGTCGACCGGCTACTCGCCTGCTGAAATCGCGTCTCCTGTCATGTGGTCGAGTCGGAGTGATGTGCCAGGCGCGCCAGAACAACCGGCACAGGTTGCGGGCGATGGAACGCAGCGAGACGTGGTCGAGCTCGGGAGCCCGCTCGGTGAAGTATTCGACCAGCAGATCGCGGACGGCGCGGGACTCGATGCCGTACCCGTCGACGATCTGCTCGGTACTGCGGCGGCCCTCGATGCGAAGCGCCCGAAGCCGCAGCGGTGCGCTTGCCGGGAGCACGCCGGTCTTCTTGAGCAGGGCGTAGAGCAGCGGCCGGCCCGCGCTGCCCCGGAAGTGGGGTTCCTCCAGTGCGGCGGTCAGCTCGATGCAGTCGCCGACAGTGATGTCGCTGACCAGGCCGCCCTTGCGGATCACGATCCAGGTGAGTTTGTTTAGGGCGTCGGACTTCGCTGTGGGTGTCGCGTGCTGGGCCAGTTGTTCGAGCCGCTGGAAGGCATCAGGGTCGCTGGCGGCCCGGGCCTCGGTGAGCATCACTGTCATGCGCTGCCGCAGCAGCCACGGTAGCTGGGGCGGATCGTCTGCCCGGCGACCAGGAGCACCAGGCCCGTGGCCAGTTCATCGCGCCAGTGGCTCTTGGGCGTGCCGCGTCCCTGCAGGGGCAGATCGGTCCACTCGAAGCCGGCGTCGTCCGCCCCGCTGGCCATCCAGCGATCCTGCCAGGTCTCTCCGGGCTGGCGTTCGAGCCGGTCCAGCAGCTTGCCCAGGCCCCGCCGCCGGGTCTTGTCGCGGGTCAGGCCCACACCGGGGTCGGTGAACAACCCCAGCAACCGCTCGGCCAAACCCTCCCGGCTCTGACGGGTCTGCCACCAGCTCGCTTCGCCGACTCGCGGTTCCCACTCCAGCCCTGTGTCTCCCGCAGGTGACTCGACGGCCCTGGCAACGTCGACGTTCGCGGTCTGGTTCACCGGCTTTCGCCGCCCGCAGTCGATGTGCCGAACAGCGTGGCCAGCACCTCGGGGCGGTAACCCGGCGCCGGCGGGGCCGGCGGCTTGACCTGCTCGGCGCGCTGTCGTTCATGGTGGGCCAGGAAGTGGGCGACGACCTCGTCGTGCGTGGGAGCTAATGGTGGAGTCGGGTATTGGAACCTGCGGAATGCCATGCCCTCGGAGGACGGGGGCAGCAGCCCAGAACCCGTTCGGTAGTGTCGGCGTCCTGCCGCTTGCTGCCTTGAAGGAGACCCTCATTCCGATGACGACGCCGCTTGGTGACGCACCGCTTGCTCGCTTCCAGCTGCCTCGGATCGGAACTGGAGTGGACATCCATCCGTTCGCGGTAGGGCGGCCACTGCGTCTCGCCGGATTGGACTGGCCGGACGAGCCGGTGGGCCTGGGGGGCGAGCCTGACGGTGATGTCGTCGTTCATGCCGCATGCAACGCGTTGCTGACAGCTGCGGATCTCGGCGACCTCGGCGTCCATTTCGACACCTCCACCCCTGAATGGGAGGGGGCCGCTCCGACCGTGCTGCTGGCTGAGACCGCCCGCCTGGTCAGGGACGCCGGATTCGAGATCGGCAATGTGTCGGTGCAGCTGATCGGAGAGCGCCCCAAGCTGGGACCCCGCCGTGCGGAGGCCCAGAAGATCCTCGCGGCTGCCCTCGTCGCCCCGGTGTTCATCGGTGCCACCACTCCCGAGGGGCTGGGCTGGATCGGCCGTGGCGATGGCCTGGCTGCCATTGCCAACGCACTGATTGTCGAGTTGCCGAGCGTCATCGACGGCGGCTGACCTCGGCCGCGTAGGCGCCCCAGTCTCCGGCGGCGGCTCGCTGCCATTTGACGGCGACGGTGATGTCGATGCCGAGGGTGCGGGCGAGGACCGCGGCGGGCAGCTCGGTGGCGAGCTGGAACAGCGCGGTCGAGCGGGCTTCCGCGAGCCGGAGACCGAGTTTGCGGAGCCGTTCGCCCATGGCCCAGGCACTGATCGGGCGGCCGGGTTGGCCTCCGGGGAAGAGCCAGGGTGAGTCTGTGCGGCCGAGGACGGCATGGCTGCGGCGAACCTCGATCTGTTGGAGGGCCAGGTCAGCGACGGGTGCGGGAAGCTCGACCGGGACGGCGCCGAGGCGGATGCGGACTGCTCCGTCCGTCTCCTCGATGTGGTCGACGGTGAGGCGGGAGATCGCAGCGGGCCAGATCGGCAGGATCTCGGTGGATGGCGGGATCGAGGAGTTTCCGCTCCCCGACCGCACGGCCAAACCCCACGCCATTGTCGCGGCCTCCACCGGGGAGTGCTGGTTCACCGAATGGGGAGCCAACCGCATTGGCCACATCACCGATAGCGGCGAGATCGCCGAGTACAGCCTGCCGTCACCGTCATCCGAGCCGCACGGCATCACCCTGGGTCCCGACGGCGCTCTCCGGGTGGCCCTTGGGACGGGAAAGGTCGCGCGGGTGGAACCGTAGCCCCGGGATGACGACTGTGTCTGGTGACTTCGAGTTGACCATGGACGAGCTGCGAGTTGTGGTGCGCTACGTGGCAGAGAGCGCTCAGGAAGTCCTTTCCGTGTTCGAGGAAGCCGTTCCCGGTGATCCTTGTCCGCGCGCATTGCCGAGCTGAGCGCAGGCGGCGACCCCGCAGTCGGAAGCATGCTGATCGAACAAGCTCGGCAACGTGCCACGCCGGTATTGATCGCTGTTCGTTCCCGGTACCCTCTCGCGCCAACTGCTGGGAACCGCGTTGCGCAACTCATGAGTACCTTGGACGCTTCCCTACGCGCCACCGGCTGAGAGACCGCCACACCCGCCCCGCTCCGCCCCAAGGGCGGAGCGCATAGGCGCGGGCCGCGCCCTCGCGTCCTGCGGCCAGCTCGACATCGAGTGGCTACCGCGGCCGATCGGGAACCATGACGGCACAGTGGTCATGCAGACCCCATGGCCGTCCCTTGCACACCGGGTTGGCGCCCTCCCGCCGCAAGCGGGCCTCACCCGTGGGCTCGCAGCCCGCACCGGCATCGAGCAGTGGGTCGGCGGGTACAACACCGAGCGCTTGCACTCAGCACGCGGCTACCTCCCGCCCGAGGAATTCGAAGCCCAGCACTACCGATCCCAGGCGACCGCGAACGCCGCCTGAAACCACACAAACCAGCCGCTACGAAATTCGGAACAGCTCAACCGCGGGGCCGGAGGGGATATCGCCGACACGCGATCCGCGAGGTGACGGAATGTACGTCGCGGTCAACGGACTGGCGGCCGACGCGGTTGGGCGACACTCTCCCCGCGGCGCGTGCGGTCAGGGTAAAGCGGTTGCTCGCAGGCGGACTGGTGACGATCATCATCACCGATGACTGGTGAACTTTCTTCTGTGAGGGGTCTGCGGTGACGATCGTGACGAGGGCTGACGGATTCGATCCGGCTTGCCTGGAGGAGGCCGTCTCCGCAGTGGCGCAGGGGAGGGGGTTCTCCGGCACGGTCCGTGTCACGCGTCACGGGGAGCCGGTATTCACCCGCGCGTTCGGGATGGCTTCACGGCGGTGGTCCATACCGAACACGTGCGACACGCGATTCCGGGTGGCGTCGGTGTCCAAGATGTTCACAGCGGTGGCCGTCCTGCAGCTCGTCGAGCGGAAGCAGGTCTGCCTCGACGACGCGCTGGTGGGCTTCGTGAAAGAGCACATGCCCCAGCTCGATCCGCGTGTCACGGTCCACCACGCCCTGACGATGACGGCGGGCATCGGCGACTGGTTCGAGGAGGGCAGCGACGACTGGGAGGCCGAATGGGCCGCCCTGACCTCCTCCCACCCGCTCTACCTGCTGCGGAGCAACAAGGACTACCTGTCGCTGTTCGCCGGCAAGCAGCCCCACTTCCCTCCCGGGGAGCGTCATCTGTACAACGGCGCCGGCTACATCCTGCTCGGCCTGCTCATCGAATCGGTGACCGGCCGCTCCTTCGAGGAGGTCATCGCCGACGATGTATTCGCCCGTGCCGGAATGAGCGCGGCAGGATTCCCGGCCCTGGACAACCTGGGGCCGGACATTGCCGAGGGATACCTCACCACCGCCGGCAGCCCCACCCCGTACCGGACCAATCACTACGCGACCACCCCCGGGGCCGCCGCCGACGGAGGGGCTACCTGTAGCGCCGCCGATCTGACGGCCTTCGCCCACGCACTGCGCCACGGGCGGCTGCTGAACGAGGCGACCACGCGCCTGGCACTGACCCCGCAGGTCGACGAGCGTGAGGAGAAGGTCCGCGGCTACCGGTGGATGTACGGCTTCGGCCTCACCCACATCCTCGACGACGAAGGAACCATCGTCCGCTGGGGCCACACGGGCGAGGAGGACGGGGCCAGCGCCCGCCTCTATCACTACCCGCGGCAGGGCCTGGACGTCGCCGTCCTCGGCAACATCAGCTGGTGCGCCGGCGACATGGGGTGGGCCATCCACGACGCCCTGGTCGGCAACTGAGCAGCCGCGTGCCGCGTTCGCGACGCCGGGCGCTCAGCAGACCGGACAGGCATCGAAGGGTGGAACTGGAAAGATCGAGCCCTCATGGGTAGAGAAACACACGATGCTCCGGGCAGACAGGTTGATCTGGGTCGACAACCCACCTACCAGGAGCTTCACCTCTTCCCACACTCGGCTCGGCGCCAACTCGGCCCGCCGGCAATCAGGTCGGAAACAGCTCACTGTACCGACCCCTTGAGAAAGGGCTCCGATGAAGGTCGCGCGGTCGTGTCGGTCACCGCGACGCCGCGCGGTCCGAACCCGGCACGAACGGCCTTCGCTCCGGTGCCGGCCTTCGGGCAGAACGCTAGCCTCACGCCCGGCGGCACCCGGCGCTGCCCGGCTCCGGCCGGGCTCGGGAGCTGGGTACACAGCTTGCCGCCGTCGGGTCCCGGCACGGTGCGGGCGAGGGGCGGCCACGGGAGCGGTTCACCATGGCGCCCCAGGCGCCGCAGGCCGACAGGCTGCTCATAGGCCCCGTTCGGATCCGGGCCGGGCACGCGGCGTGCCCGGCGAGGTTCCAAGTGGTCCCGCCTCCCCCGGGCGAGGGCCGTCGGGGGCGGGGCCTTGTCAGCCCAGTTGCTGGGCGTGCAGGCCCGTGAGGTGCTCGTAGGCGTGATCCTGGTTCGGGTAAAGGACCTGGATGTCAATGAGGAGGGGCGTATTGGGATCGACGGTGTGTCCGCCACCTTGAGGGGAGCCGAGCATCACAGCACCGTCGCTGCCGTTGCGGAGGACCTCGCCCCAGAAGTTGTCGGTGAAGCTCTTGGACAGTGAAGTCCCCTCCGGCAGGTCACCGAAGCCGACGGCCCATTTCATGACGCGGGTTTCCGCGGCATGCATGGTGAGCCGGTAGGAGTAGACGTACCCCGGGCCTTCGGGCCATGGGGGCGTCCGAAGCTCCTGTTCGACGCGCAGGTTCCCCACGAAGCGGGACGCCAGTGCCGACTGGGCCTGGTCGTTCCAGGAGCCGTTGGGGCTTCCGGCCATGGGAATGGCCCGCAGGTCGACGATCGAGGTCCCCGCGTCTACCGGCAGAGAGTGACCCTGCTGGTGGGCGGCCGAGAAGAGGGCGTTGTCCTCGGTGGTGTTGTTGACGACGGAGCTCACTCCGTCGCCGCTGTGGTCGAACCCGTACTCGGAGAAGTCGTTGATGTACGCGCCCAACGGAATGGCGAGGATCTTGTCGCCGCGCCCCGGGGTCTGACCGGCGTTGAGGCCACTGCCCCGGTAGAGGCAGAAGTTCCCCTCGGGGCACGCCTCGGCTCCCTGACCGTAGATCAGCTTCGGTTCGTTGTCGCTCACTGCGCTCCCTTGATCGTTAACGGGCTGACGCGGCTGTCCCGGGTTCGCCGGACTGTGGCTGTCGTGCTACTGGCAGGCGGAGCCCAACGCATCACAAGAACCTGAACGGCACAGTCGCCCGGCCAATACACTATGCAATATTGCAGCTACTCAACGTAGTGGCGCGTGTGGTGTGCACGACCGCGTGCGCCAGGTCGCGTCGAGGCGCTCCGCAGTGGGCCGGCCAAGCATGTCGTGATGCATGAGGTCTCGCAGACGCTGCAGCTCTCATGACACATGCCGCCTGCCGCCATGGCAGGGGCCACCCGGCGGGCGGGCCGCTGCCTGCGCAGCGGCATCGGCGAAATTCGCGCATGCCGACCACGCTAGGCCAGGGCACCGACAGCAGGCCTCGTATCAGGAGCGGTTAGGTACTACTACGGAGCCGTCGCGGTGTCCCGTACCGACTGGTCGGCAGTGTGACGCGCTGCCCGTACGTCGGTCACCATGCGCCCCTGACCGGCGCGGGCCGGGCCCGCCACGAAGGGACGGCGTTGTCGTACTCGTGCTGTAGAACGCTGTCTGACGGCGACAGTCGCCCAGCCCCGTGCCGTAGCCACCGGGGCCCTGGCGTGCCGTGGCGGCGTTCCGAGGGAGATCGTGGTGGTTGAGTTGTACAGGGGACCGGGCAGGCGCACGAACAGCGTGCCGTTCGTCAGCAGGTCAGCCGAGCTCCGCCGGCTCGACGCGGCTCTGCAGCACATGGGAGCCGGTGGTCCGGCCCTCGTCGACGTCACCGGTGAGGCCGGTATCGGCAAGAGCCGGTTGCTGGCGGAGTTCAGTACGCTCGCCCGCCGCCGCGGGGCGGCCGTGCTGCGCGGCCGGGCTACCGAGTTCGAACGGCACAGTCCGTTCCAGCCGTTCGCCGACGCGTTCGCCGACCTCGACCAGCGGGTGCTCGGAGTGTTCCCGTCGCTGCGGGAGCTCCCTCCGGTGCTGCGGGGGAGGGCCGAGCCCTCGGGCGAGCCGTGGAACAGGGACCGTTCCGGCCTCTACCGGGCCACCGCGGGCGCACTGCGCCGCATCCGGGGCGCGCGGCTCGTCGTGGTCCTCGACGACCTGCACTGGGCGGACCCGGCGTCCCTGGAACTCGTCGACCACCTCGTGCGGCACCCCGTGAAGGCTCCCTTCCTGCTCGTCGTGTCGCGCCGCGACCGTCAGGCCCCGGCGGCGCTCACCACGGCGCTGGCGCGCGGGGCCGACACCGGCGCGGTGCTGCGGATCTCTCTCGGCCCGCTCGACGAACGGGAGTGCGTCGAGGAACTGGCCCGCGACCTGCCGCGGCAGCGGGCGGCCGAGATGTACGCCGCGAGCGAGGGCAACCCGCTGTACTTCCTGGCGCTCCTGACGGCCCATCGCACCGCCCGGCTGCCCGGGCCCCCGGTCCGGGACGGTGGTCCGCCCGCGGGCCTGGAAGCACTGCTGCTCGACGAGCTCGCCCCTCTGGACCCGCTGGAGCGCGGCACCGTAGAGGCCGCCGCCGTACTCGGCGACCACGCCACGGCCGACCTCATCGCTGCTCTCACCGGCTCACCCGTCCCCGACGTCGTCGAGGCCCTGCGCGGGGTGATGCGCCGCGATCTGATCCGGACGGACCAGGCCGGACGCCGTCTGGCACTGCGCCACCCGCTGATCCGGGCGCTGGTCAACGACAGCACCGACCCCTGGCGGCGGCAGGAGCTCCACCGCAGGGCGGCGGCCGAACTGGCCGAGGCCGGCGCACCCCTCGCCGAGCGGGCACACCACATCGAGCGTTCACTGACCGGCTGGGACCCGGAGGCCGCCGCGATCCTGACCAGCGCCGCCGAACAGACCGCCGTGACGGCCCCGGCCGCCTCGGCCCACTGGCTCGGTGTCGTCCTCGCGATCCTGCCCAACACCCCCGGACACCTCGACAAACGCCGTGAGCTGATGCTGATGCGCGCCGGGGCGCTCGGCACGACCGGGGCGCTGTGGGAGAGCAGAGACCTCTTCCACCGAGTGATCGACATGCCCGCCGGCAACAAGGACGGCGAGGCCGGCGAGGACGCGCTCCGTACCTCCGCCGTCGTGCAGTGCGCCGTCATGGAGCGTCAGCTCGGGCGCTACGCCGAGGCCGACGCGCTGCTGCGCCGCGAACTGGACCGGAGGCCCGGGCCGTCACCGTCCCAGCGGATCGGTCTCGTCATCGAATGGTGCTGCCGCGCGCAGTTCGTCGCCCGCTTCCCCGACGTACGGGAAGAACTGGCCGAGGCGTTGCGCGGCGCCCGCGATCTGGGTGACGGACTCGGAGAGATGGGCGCCCTGACGCTGGCCGCCATGAGCGAGGCGTACGAGGGTGACACGGCCGAGGCCCGTCGGCTCGCCCGGACCACGGCGGGGCTGGCGGACGCGCTCACCGACGGCGACCTCGCCGGGCTGTGCGAGCCCCTGGTCAGACTGGCCTGGACCGAGGTGATGCTCGACAGGTACACGGACGCCGAGCGGCACAGCGACCGCGGTGCGGAGATCGCCCGGCGGACCGGCCGACTCTACGTCCTGTCGCAGCTCCTGCTGTGCAAGGCGTACACCCACTTCCTGACCTGCCGGGTCACCACGGCGCTGGAACTGGCCGACGAAGCCGCGACCATCGCCCGTGCCCTGGGCAGCGGCGAACTGCTCGGCTTCACCCTCGCGATCCGGTCCCTGTTCCTCATACAGGCCCGCCCGCCGGGCGATCCGGACGTCCTGGCCACCGCGGAGGAGGCGGCGGCAGCGGCGGAGGGCACGGGCGAGAGCTGGTGGTCCACGCTGGCACGGTCCCTGCTCGCCTTCGCCGCGATGGGCGCCGGTGACCCGCACCGCGCACGGGACGTCCTGCTGGACGCGGGCGGCGGCAGGGACCTGCCCCGATCGCAGCCCTCGCTGCTGCCCGAGTTCCTGGAACTGCTCGTCGCCGCCGCCTTGGCCGTCGGCGAGACGGAAGAAGCCGAACACGCGGCCGAACGCGCCCTCAAGGAGGCCGAACAGCTCGACCTGCCGACCCGGCGGGCCGCGGCGCTGCGCGCCCTCGGCCGGATCGAGGCGCACCGCGGGGACCCGGTCGCGGCTGCACGGGCGTTCGCCGAAGCCGCCCGGGAGAGCGCGCTGTCCGGGGCAACCCTCCGGGAGGCCCAGAGCCTGCTGCTCGGCGCCGCGTTCACCAGGGCCGCCGGTGACGG
>NZ_JBEXPH010000213.1:0-13363 GCF_040611955.1 Streptomyces sp. NPDC006510
CACGAAGGACGACGCCACGGCCGCGCTGGTGCGGGTCGCGGGCACCGGGGGCAGTTGGCGGGGCAGCGCCGGCGTCCACGACCTGGTCTCCGGGCGTCCGGCGGACCCGGACGGGCGCTTCCGGGCCGGTTCGGTCACCAAGGTCTTCACGGCGGCCGTCGTGCTCCAGCTGGCCGGGGAGGGCAGGCTCGGCCTGGACCGTCCGGCCCGGCACTATCTGCCGGAGCTGATCCCGGCGGCGTACGGGAAGGTCACGGTGCGCCAGTTGCTGAACCATACGAGCGGCATCCCGTCCGCCGGCTCGGGCGGCGGCACCCTGGAGGAGTGGTACGCGCACCGCTTCGATCTGCACGACGCGGCGGAGACCGTACGCGAAGCCACCTCGCACCGGCCGGACTTCACGCCCGGCACCCAGCAGCACTACGGCAACATCGGCTACACCGTGGCAGGCCTGCTGATCGAGAGGGTCACAAGTGACACGTACGCCTCGCAGGTCTCCCGCCGCATCCTGGAGCCCCTGCACCTGAAGGAGACCTTCTACCCCGGCGCCGACCCGACGATCCGCGGCCCGCACAACCACGGCTACCAGCACTTCGGCACGGCCGGCGAGCTGCGCGATGTGACGGTGTGGGGGGTGACGGACGCCTGGGCGGCGGGGGACCTGATCTCGACGACCGCCGATCTGGAGCGTTTCACCCGGGCGCTGTTCAGCGGGCAGGTGGTGCGCGGACCGCTGCTCCAGGAGATGTTCACGCTGCCCGGCGCGGCGGTCCGCGAGTACGGCACGGGCGGTCCCGCCTCGTACAGCGCGGGGCTCTCGGTGATGAGGCTGGGCGGCCGCGAGGTCTGGGGCAAGACGGGTGGCCGCTGGGGCTACAACACGGCCGTCGCGGCCACCCGTGATCTCTCCCGGACCCTCGTCTACAGCGTCAACGCGACGGACGCGAAGGGAGAAGGCATGAATCCCACGGCGATGAACATAGTGGTGGCCGCCTTCGGCACCCCGTCGGCCGGGTGACTCAGACCGCCGGAGCGGTCGTCGGTGCGGGCTCCGGCCGCGGTGTCCGCTCCAGGGCCTCCAGTCGCTTGATCATGCGGCGCACGACGAGCAGCGGGATCACCCCGAAGACGCCGAACGACATGTCGATGACGGACCACCAGAAGGGAATGCCTCGGACGGGCCCGCAGATCAGCGCGAGCGGGATGATCCCGGCGCAGGCGATCATGCCGAATTCGATGACCCAGATGTTGCGAACCGGGTCGCGGTAGGGGCCGTAGAAGGCGACCGCGATGACGAGATGCGCGAAGGCCAGCCAGTCGGTGCCGTACAGCACGAAGGGGTACTTCGCGTCGGCCTCGTCGAGGCCGGTACGGACCTTGGTGATCCACTCCATCAGCGACGGGAAGTGCTCCGGCACGGGAGAGGCCGAGGACCTCAACAGATCCTCGGCCCAGTGGAGTTCATGGACGAGCGGAAAGGCGGTCAGCCCGCTCAGGACCAGACAGACGATAAAGACGGCCAACCACACGCGTATGCGCCTCAGCAAGGCTCTTCGCTCGCTCATGTCCGCAGCGTACGCCCGCGTTTACCGGCCCTTTACGCCACCCCTGGTACGGCTCAGAGGCCGACGATGGCGTTCCACTTCTTCGCGAAGTCGGTGCGCTCCTCGGACGTGATGTCGCGGGCGATCGCGAGCCGCTTGCGCATCGCGTCGTCGGGGAAGATCAGCGGGTCCTCTGCGAGTGCGGCGGTCTCCTTGTCCTTGGCGGAGGCCAGCACGTCGCGGGCGGCCGGAACGGGGCAGACGTAGTTGACCCAGGTCGCCAGCTCGGCGGCGACCTCCGGCTCGTAGTAGTAGTCGATGAGCCGTTCCGCGTTGCGCTTGTGGCGCGCGAGGTTGGGGATCATGAGCGATTCCGACCAGAGCTCGGCCCCCTCCTCGGGGACCACGAACTCGATCTCCGGGTTGTCGGCCTGGAGCTGGATGACGTCGCCGGAGTAGGCCTGGCAGGCGAGCACATCGCCGGTCGACAGGTCCTTGATGTAGTCGTTGCCGGTGAAGCGGCGGATGTGCCTCTTCTTCACCAGCTTCTCGACCTGGTCGCACACCTGGTAGAAGTCATCCCGCTGCCAACGGGTGATGTCGACGCCATTGCCTTGCATCAGCAGGGCCATGGACTCGTCGAGCCCGGACATCAGCGTCACCTTGCCGCGTAGGTCGTCCGCCCACAGATCGCTCAGGTGCTTGATCTCCCGGCCGAGCTTCTTGCGGTTGTACGCGATGCCGGTGATCCCGGACTGCCAGGGGACGCTGTGCATCCGGCCCTTGTCGAAGGCGGGCGAACGCAGCTGCGGATCCAGGTACTTGGCGACGTTCGGCTGCTTCGCCCGGTCCATCTCCTGTACCCAGCCAAGCCGTACGAACCGGGCCGACATCCAGTCGCTGATGACGATCAGGTCCCGGCCGGTCTCCTGGTGGTTCATCAGCGCCGGGCTGATCTTCCCGAAGAACTCGTCGTTGTCGTTGATCTCCTCGGTGTACGTGACGGAGACCCCGGTCCGCCTGCCGAACGCGTCGAGGGTGGGCCGCTTCGACTCGTTCTCGTCGTCGGTGTCGATGTACAGGGGCCAGTTGGCGAAGTGCAGGGTGTGGTCGCTCGCCGAGGTGTCGCGTCCGGCGCGGTCGCCGGGCTCCACATAGGCGGCGGGCACTCCGCAGCCGGCCAGCGTGACACCGGCCGCCGTGGCTCCGAAGGCGCGCAGCAGGGACCGGCGGGACATGGAGTTCTTCGGGGTTGCTCGCACCTGCGCAGGATGCCGGTCGGCCGACGGTGCGGGCAATGGACCAACCGTCCAGCGGCACACGCTCCGTCCGCACACCCTGTCGATGCCGGGGAACGGATCGATGCCGGGGAACGGTCACGGCCCCGGGCGCGCGCCCGGGGCCGTGACCTGCCTGCTGACGGAGTATCAGCCGTCTAGCGAGGTCATGACGTGCTTGATACGGGTGTAGTCCTCGAAGCCGTACGCGGAGAGGTCCTTGCCGTAGCCGGACTTCTTGAACCCGCCGTGCGGCATCTCGGCGACGAGCGGAATGTGGGTGTTGATCCACACACAGCCGAAGTCGAGGTTCTTGGACATCCGCATGGCGCGGGCGTGGTCCTTGGTCCACACGGAGGAGGCCAGGGCGTACTCGACGCCGTTGGCGTACTCCACGGCCTGCGCCTCGTCCGTGAACTTCTGGACGGTGATGACCGGGCCGAAGACCTCGTTCTGGATGATCTCGTCGTCCTGCTTGAGGCCGGAGACGACGGTCGGGGCGTAGAAGTAGCCCTTGTCGCCGACCCGGTGGCCGCCCGCCTCGACCTTGGCGTGGGCGGGGAGCCGCTCGATGAAGCCGCTGACCTGCTTCAGCTGGTTGGCGTTGTTGAGCGGGCCGTAGAGCACGTCCTCGTCGTCCGGCGCGCCCGTCTTGGTGTCGGCGGCGGCCTTGGCGAGCGCGGTGACGAACTCGTCGTGGATGGACTCGTGGACCAGGACGCGGGTCGCGGCCGTGCAGTCCTGGCCGGCGTTGAAGTAGCCCGCGACGGAGATGCCCTCGACGGCCTTGGCGATGTCGCTGTCCTCGAACACGACGACCGGGGCCTTGCCGCCGAGCTCCAGGTGGACCCGCTTGACGTCCTTGGAGGCGGACTCGGCGACCTGCATACCGGCTCGTACCGAGCCGGTGATGGAGGCCATCGCCGGGGTCGGGTGCTCGACCATCGCGCGGCCGGTGTCCCGGTCGCCGCAGATGACGTTGAAGACGCCCTTGGGCAGGATCTGGCCGATGATCTCGGCGATCAGCACAGTCGACGCCGGTGTGGTGTCGGACGGCTTGATGACGACGGTGTTGCCCGCGGCGAGCGCCGGGGCGAACTTCCAGACGGCCATCATCATCGGGTAGTTCCACGGCGCGACCTGCGCGCAGACGCCGACCGGCTCGCGCCGGACGATGGAGGTGAGGCCCTCCATGTACTCGCCGGCCGAGCGGCCTTCGAGCAGCCGCGCCGCACCCGCGAAGAACCGGATCTGGTCCACCATCGGCGGGACCTCTTCGGTGCGGGTGAGTTCGAGCGGCTTGCCGGTGTTCTCCGACTCGGCGGCGATGAGGTCCTCGGCGCGCTCCTCGAAGGCGTCCGCGATCTTCAGCAGGGCCTTCTGGCGCTCGGCGGGCGTGGCGTCGCGCCAGGCAGGGAAAGCGGCCGCGGCGGCGTCCATCGCGGCATCGACATCGGCCTGTCCGGAGAGCGGCGAGGTCGCGTAGACCTCTTCCGTCACCGGGTTGACCACATCGATGGTCCGCCCGTCAGCGGCGTCCCGGAACTCTCCGTTGATGTAGTTGCGCAGACGGCGCACCTCGGTGGTCACAACCACCCCTCCTGTCGACACGTCCAATGGATGAGATGCCCAGCGTAGTCGCTCAGGTGTCGCTTTCGACATGGCCAACCGCCGTGAACTTCGGATTCAGTGAGATCTGGACCTTCAAACAACGAATTTCATCGATCTGGGGTTGCCAGACAGACGAGTCCCGGTGCACAGTGGATGCGTGGCCAGTCGCAGCGCAGACTCCAGGACCGGGAACGGATCGTCACCAGCGGTCGATGCCGTCTCCCTCGCAATCATCGAGCAGCTCCAGGAGGACGGACGCCGTCCGTACGCCGCGATCGGCAAGGCCGTCGGCCTCTCCGAGGCGGCCGTGCGACAGCGCGTCCAGAAGCTGCTCGATCAGGGCGTGATGCAGATCGTCGCCGTCACCGATCCCCTCACCGTGGGGTTCCGGCGGCAGGCGATGGTGGGCATCAATGTCGAGGGTGACCTCGATCCCGTCGCCGAAGCGCTGTCGGCCATGGCCGAGTGCGAGTACGTGGTGATGACCGCGGGCTCCTTCGACCTGATGGTGGAGATCGTCTGCGAGGACGACGACCACCTGCTGGAAACGATCAACAAACGCATCCGGGCCCTCCCCGGCGTGCGCTCCACCGAGAGCTTTGTGTACCTGAAGCTCAAGAAGCAGACCTATATGTGGGGAACCCGATAGCCGTGAGCAAGGACCTCAGCCGAACCGCGTACGACCACCTGTGGATGCATTTCACCCGCATGTCGGACTACGAGAACGCGCCCGTTCCCACCATCGTGCGTGGCGAGGGCACCTACATCTTCGACGACCAGGGCAAGCGTTACCTGGACGGCCTCTCCGGCCTGTTCGTGGTCAACGCCGGTCACGGCCGTCACGAGCTCGCCGAGGCGGCCTACAAGCAGGGCCAGGAGCTGGGCTTCTTCCCGGTGTGGTCCTACGCCCACCCGAAGGCCGTCGAGCTGGCCGAGCGCCTGGCCGACTACGCGCCGGGCGACCTCAACAAGGTCTTCTTCACCACCGGTGGCGGCGAGGCCGTGGAGACCGCCTGGAAGCTGGCCAAGCAGTACTTCAAGCTCCAGGGCAAGCCGACCAAGTACAAGGTCATCTCGCGTGCGGTCGCCTATCACGGCACCCCCCAGGGCGCCCTGTCCATCACCGGCCTGCCGGCCCTGAAGGCCCCCTTCGAGCCGCTGGTCCCCGGCGCGCACAAGGTGCCGAACACCAACATATACCGCGCCCCGATCCACGGCGACGACCCCGAGGCCTTCGGCCGCTGGGCCGCCGACCAGATCGAGCAGGAGATCCTGTTCGAGGGCCCGGAGACCGTCGCCGCGGTCTTCCTGGAGCCGGTACAGAACGCCGGTGGCTGCTTCCCGCCGCCGCCCGGATACTTCCAGCGCGTCCGCGAGATCTGCGACAAGTACGACGTGCTGCTCGTCTCCGACGAGGTCATCTGCGCCTTCGGCCGCCTCGGCACGATGTTCGCCTGCGACAAGTTCGGCTACGTGCCGGACATGATCACCTGCGCCAAGGGCATGACCTCGGGCTACTCCCCGATCGGTGCCTGCATCGTCTCGGACCGTATCGCCGCGCCGTTCTACGAGGGTGACAACACCTTCCTGCACGGCTACACCTTCGGTGGCCACCCGGTCTCCGCGGCGGTCGGCCTCGCCAACCTCGACATCTTCGAGCGCGAGGGCCTCAACCAGCACGTCCTGGACAACGAGAACGCCTTCTTCACGACGCTGCAGAAGCTGCTCGACCTGCCGATCGTCGGCGACGTCCGCGGCAACGGCTTCTTCTACGGCATCGAGCTGGTGAAGGACAAGGCCACCAAGGAGACCTTCACCGACGAGGAGACCGAGCGCGTCCTGTACGGCTTCCTCTCCAAGGCGCTGTACGACAACGGCCTGTACTGCCGGGCCGACGACCGCGGCGACCCGGTCGTCCAGCTCGCGCCGCCGCTGGTCTCCGACCAGTCGACGTTCGACGAGATCGAGGGCATCCTGCGCACCGTCCTCACGGAGGCGTGGACCAAGCTCTGACCGGCACCGCGACCGGACGGCCGACCACGGATCGGCCTCCGGCCGGCCGCCCGGCTGGCCGGCCGGCGGGTCAGGGGCTCCCGCGGCCCCGGCCCGTCGGACAGGCTTCTCGGCTTGACCATCGCTTGACCACTGCTTGACCGGCTTCCAGCCGTCATCCTCATACGGTCCACACGGCCCGGATGCGCCCATTCGAGTGGGAAGGGGCGCACCCGGGCCGTGTGCTGTGCGCACACCGCGGTTCGAATCCCTACGGTGCCGAGTGACCGATCGGCCCTCTCTTCGTTCCCCCGTACGGGGGACGGGAATTACGATCTGAACCGAGGTGTACGCCATGGAGGCCCCGCCGGACAACGACGTGATCTGGGCGCGTTCCCTGCACCACTCCCACAACGGCTCGCCCGCGCTCGGCGGCGTCTCCCTGGGTGTCCGCGACGGAGAGATCCTCGCCGTGACCGGCCCCCGGGGCTGCGGCAAGACGACACTGCTGCACTGCCTGTCCGGCCAACTGGTGCCCGACCAGGGCGAGGTGTGGTTCAACAGCGTCCCCGTCCACACCATGGGCCCCCGGCTGCGCGAACGGCTGCGCCGCGACAGGTTCGGCTGGATCGCCCCCGAGCCTCAGCTGGTGCCCGAGCTGAACACCTGGGAGAACACGGCGCTTCCGCTGCTGCTGCGCGGCGCCTCGCACCGGGGGGCGAAGAAGACCGCCCTGGAGTGGCTGGAACGGCTCGACATCGGCGCATGCGCCGGGCAGCGACCGCACACCCTGCTCCAGGGGCAGCGCCAGCGGATCGCCGTGGCCCGCGCCCTGGCCGCCGCCCCCACGGTGATCTTCGCCGACGAGCCGACCGCGACCCTGCACCGGAACGACCGGACGCATGTGCTGCGCACCCTCACCAGCGCGGCCCGTTCGCACGGCATCACGATCGTGCTCGCCACCCACGACGCGGAGATCGCCGCCCTCGCCGACCGTACGGTCCCGCTGCTGGACGGCCGTCGCGTCGCCACCGTCGCCCTGCCCGCCGTATCCGATACGGAAGGCCGCGCGGCGTGCTCGCTCTCCGTCTAGCCCGGGGTTCCCATCCGCTGGTCCTGCTGCGGCGGCTGCTGGTCGCCGCCGCCTCCGCCGGCGTCGGCTTCCTGCTGCTGTGCACCCTGAGCTACGCCTCGGCGCACCCGGCGCACTCCACCGGGGCCGTGCTGCGCCTGCTGTGGTGCTTCGTGCCGCTCGCCTCCACCGTGCAGTTCGCGGTCGCGGTGGCACGTACGGACCCGAGCACCCGGCCGCGCTCCGGGCTGTCCGCCGTGGGCCTCGGGCCGGTCCGGCTCGCGGTGCTCGCCGCGATCTCCACCGCCGTCTCCTGCACCCTCGGGTCGATACTGGCGCTGCTGTTCTTCCTGCATCTGCGCGGCGATCTGTCCGGGCTGCCGTTCGACGGCGCGGCGGCCGGGCTGCTCGACGCCGACGCCCCGCTGCCGCTCGCCGCCGCGCTCGTGCTGCTGGCCCTGGTCCCGGTGGCCGCGGCAACGGCGAGCGCGCTCGCGCTGCGCGCCGAGCCGGTCTCGACGGCGGCCCCGGACGGCACCTCATCGGATGTCCTGACGGAGCCGGAGGCACCCGGTCCGGCGGCGCCTCCCACCGGGCTGCCGTGGGGCGTGGCGCTGACCGCGACCGGCCTCGCCGTCGAGGCGTACATGAGCCGGGGCGACGGTCACAGCCTGCTCCCGCTGCCCGGCAGGCTCGACGCGACCCCGGCCGGGGTGCTGGCGGGGTGGACGCTGACGGCGGTCGGGCTGGCAGTGGCGGGCCCGGCACTGGCCCATCTGTGCGGGCGGCTGCTGCAGGCGGCGCGCCCCGGCGCCGTACGTCTGCTGGCGGGCCGGGTGCTGATGGACGAGTCGCGCCGGATCGGCCGGCCGCTCGGCGTGGTCTGCGCGGTGCTCGCCGCGGCGGTCGCCGCCTACGCGCTGTACGGGACGGACACCCGCCCGCTCGGCCCGCTGACGGTACTGGGCGCGGTGCTCGTGCTCGGCTGCACGACGGCGACACTGCTGACCTCGGCGCTGGAGGCGAGGCAGGCCCGCGAGCAGACGGCGCAGGCGCTGCTGCGGCTCGGCGCCCCGGCATCGGCACTGCGGGCCGCGACGGCCCTGCGCGCCGCCGCACTGCTGATCGTCTTCGCCCCGCTGACCTGGCTGATCGCGGAGCTGGCCGCACTGCCGCTGACGGTCTGAGGACGCGCGCCGCGGGCCACGCCCCGCACCCGGCGGCTACGTAGCATGACAGCGTGGACAATCCGGACGACACAGCGGTCCCCCGCCCGGCCCCGAGATCGAGTCGCTCGCCGAATTCGACGAGGCGGTCGCCTCGGGGACCCTGGCCGGACACCGGGTGCAGTCGGTCGACCTGACCGACCGGGGCGCCGCCCTGCCGGCCGCCGACACGGCCGGCGCCGTCTTCCTCGGCTGCCGGATGGAGCCGGGGACGGCGGCGAAGGTGCGGGCCGACGGCGCGTTCGTCTTCCCGCCGGTACCCGGGCTTCCCTTCGATCCGTACCGCGGTCTGCTCCACTCCCCGACGCGCTCTACGAAGCTCTGTCGGACGGCGGGTACGCGGCGACGCCCGACGCCCGCGCGTACCGCTGGTTCCGGCAGACGCGGGCGAACGGCGACACCCTCGCGTCGATGCTTCGGGCGCTCCACGACGACGCGGTCTCCGACGCGCTGGACGAGTTCCTCACCGGCGCCCGCGTGGTCGGGGTGATGGGCGGCCACACGGCGGCCCGGGGCAGCGCCCCGTACGCGGCCGCGGCCCGGCTGGGACGGACCCTGGCCCGGGACGGTCTGACGGTGATCACCGGCGGCGGGCCCGCCGCGATGGAGGCCGCGAACCTCGGGGCGTACACGTCGCCGCACCCCGACCCCGCACTGGACGAGGCCTGCGCGCTACTGGCCGCGGCCCCCTCGTTCACCCCGTCGGTCACCGACTGGGCGCTGGCCGCCTTCGACGTACGCCGGCGCCGGCCGGGCGGCGGCGGTTCCGTCTCGATCCCGACCTGGTTCTACGGGCACGAGCCGCCGAACCCGTTCGCGGACCACATCGCCAAGTACTTCGCCAACGCGCTGCGCGAGGACGGACTGCTCACCCGCTCCGCGGCGGGCGTGATCTTCCTGCCCGGCGCGGCCGGCACCGTACAGGAGATCTTCGACAGCACGACGCCGAACTACTACGGCTCCCTCGGCGGGCCGACCCCGATGGTGCTGGTCGGCCGAGCCCACTGGACGCGTACGCTGCCCGCCTGGCCGCTGCTGCGGGCGCTGGCCGCCGGCCGGACGATGGAGCCCCGGATCGCGCTCGTGGACACGGTGGACGAGGCCCCCGAGGCCCTCGCCCGGTTGTCGGCGAAACCGTAGGCCGGGCTCAGAAGGACGCGAGCCGGACCACGAGCGCGTCGAAGAAGGCCTCCCAGCCGTCCTCGGCCGCCGCGTACTGCTCGGCGGTGAGGTTGCCGCCGCGCTGCTGGAAGACCATCTCGGTGGTCCGGTCGCCGCGGTCGGTGAAGGTGGCGGTGACGATCTCGCCCTCGATACCGGCGGGCGCGGAGGCGTCCTTCAGGGTGAACACCAGCCGCTCGGGGGCCACCACCTCCCGGTAGACGCCGTGGAACGGCATCTCGGTGCCCGGCACCACGATGACCAGGCTCCAGGCACCGCCAGGCCTGACGTCCATCGACACCCGGTCGAGCGGCACCTCGGCCTCACCGCCGTACCAGGCCGCGAAGTGCTCGGGCGTCGTCCAGGCCTCGAAGACCCGCTCCCGCGGGGCGTCGAGGACGCGGGTGATGTCGATGCCCTCGCGTGCTGACTCGGTCATGGTCCCTGTCCTTCCCGGAGTGCTTCCGGATCCGCTGCACGGCCCCGGGGCCGTCCGCGAAGACGTTCCAGGGGTCCCCCGGGGCGGCCGGTACCGCACTCCGGGGCATCCGGCAATCCTCCGGCCGATGGGCCGCTTCCGCGACCGGGGCCGTCTCCGGTCCGCCCGGACACCGCCGCGAGGTGAGGGCCGGAGACGGTCCCGGACGGCTCGTCCGGACCGGTGAACGCGGCCGCGCCCGGTCAGCGGCGGGCGGGCAGGACCACGGTCTCCGCCGCGTCGAAACCGGCCCCGACCGTCGCACCCTCCTCGGGGGCGTCCCGCAGCGCGCACTCCGCCTCCAGGTCCGGACCGCCCTCCGGCGTCAGCCGCACGGCGACGTGGTTGCCCCGGAACGTACGCGTCCCGACCACACAGCGCAGTCCCTCGTCCGGGGCGCCGATCCGGACCCCGGCCGGACGCACCAGCAGATCGCACACCCCCTGCGGCGAGCCCTCGGGCACCGGCACCTTGCCCCACACCGTGTCGGCGACGGTGCCGGTCACCGTCGCCCCGACCACGTTGTCGAAGCCGAGGAACCGGGCGACGAAGGCGGAGGCGGGCCGCTGCCAGACCTCCAGCGGGGTGCCCACCTGGGCGATCCGCCCATCGGACATCACCACCACCCGGTCGGCCAGGGCGAACGCCTCGCCCTGGTCGTGGGTGACGGCGAGCACCGTCGTGCCCAGCCGCCCGAAGAGCGTGCGCAGTTCGACGACGAGCCGTTCCCGCAGACCGCGGTCGAGCTGGCCGAGCGGCTCGTCCAGCATCAGCAGCTTGGGGCGCGGGGCGAGGGCCCGCGCGAGGGCGACGCGCTGCTGCTCACCGCCGGACAGGGCGGCGACGGCGCGCCGTTCGGCGCCGGGCAGGCCCACCAGGTCGAGGAGTTCGCCGACCCTGCGCTCCTGGTCGCGGCGCGAGACCCCGTGCATTCGCAGCCCGAACGCGACATTGGCGCCGACGTCCCGGTGCGGGAACAGCTGGTGGTCCTGGAACATCAGGCCGAGACCGCGCCGGTGCACCGGCACCCCGGCCTGGTCCGCGCCGTCCAGCAGCACCCGGCCGCCGTCCGGCGGGTGCAGCCCGGCGACCACCCGCAGCAGGGTGGACTTGCCGCTTCCGCTCGGCCCGAGCACGCACACGATCTCGTGCTCGGCGACCTCCAGATCCACCGCGTCGAGCGCCGCCCGCTCGCCGAAGCGAACCGTGGCCGATTCCAGTGTCAGCATCTCTAGAACTCCCCGGACCGGTCCGTGCGGATACGTTCGAGCAGCAGCAGCGAGACCGCGCAGACCACCATCAAGATGGTGCTGAGGGCCATCGCCTGGCCGTAGTTGAGCTCCCCGGCCCGCCCCAGCAACCGGGCCACGGCGACCGGCAGCGTCGGACGGTCGGGCCGGGCGATGAACACCGTCGCACCGAACTCACCGAGCGAGACGGCGAACGCGAAACCGGCCGCGACCAGCAACGCCCGCCGCACCAGCGGCAGATCGACCTCCCGCCAGGCCCGCAGCGGCGACGCCCCGAGCACCGCGGCCGCCTCCCTCAGCCGGCCGTCCACCGCGCGCAGGACGGGCAGCATGGTCCGTACGACGAAGGGCACACCGACCAGCGCCTGGGCGAGCGGCACCAGGATCCAGGAAGTCCGAAGATCCAGCGGCGGCCTGTCCAGAGTGATCAGGAAGCCGAAGCCGACGGTGACCGCGGACACCCCGAGCGGCAGCATCAGCAGTGCGTCGAAACCGCGCACCAGCCGACCGGCCCGCCGGGTCAGCGCCGCGGCGGCGAGCCCGCCGATGACCAGCGCGATGACCGTCGCGACCAGCGCGTACTGCAAGGAGTTCCAGATCGCTTCGAGCGGCGCGACCAGGAACGTACCGCCGCCCGCGTCCACGGACCCCAGGGCACGGTAGAAGTCGAAGCCGTGGCCACCGGCGGTGGCCATGGAGCGCTCGACCAGTACCCCGAGCGGCAGCAGGATCAGCAGCAGCACGGTCAGCAGCACCCCGCCGAGCAGCGCCCACTGCCCGGCGCCGCGCGGCCTGCGGGCGGTCCGTGCCGGGTCGACCAGTTTCAGCGCGGTCTCCCTGCGCCGTACGGTCCACGCGTGCACGGCGAGGATCGCGCCGACCGCGGCGAACTGCACCAGCGTCAGCACGGCAGCCGTCGGCAGGGCGAGCAGCTGCGCGGTCTGCCGGTAGATCTCCACCTCCAGCGTGGAGTAACCGGGACCGCCGAGGATCTGCACGACCCCGAAGGAGGTGAAGGTGAAGAGAAAGACCATCAACGCGGCCGCGGCCACGGCGGGTGCGAGGGCCGGCAGGGTGACGCGCCGCCAGGCGGCGAACCGTCCCGCGCCCAGCACCCTGGCGGCCTCCTCCTGCCGGGGGTCGAGCTGGGACCACAGCCCGCCGACCGTCCGTACGACCACCGCGTAGTTGAAGAAGACATGGGCGAGCAGAATCGCCCAGACCGTGGTGTCGAGCCGTACGCCCCAGAGCTCGTCGAGAAATCCGCCCCGCCCCAGCAGCGCCAGGAAGGCCGTCCCGACGACCACGGTCGGCAGGACGAACGGCACCGTGACGACCGCCCGCAGCAGTTGTTTGCCGGGGAAGTCGAAGCGGGCGAAGACATAGGCGCCGGGCAGCGCGATCAGCAGGGTCAGAGCGGTCGAGGCGAGTGCCTGCCAGCTGGTGAACCAGAGGACGTCGCGGATGTCCGGCCGGGTCAGCACCTCGCCGATCCGGCCGAACTGCCAGACGCCGTCCGCCTTCAGGCCGCGGCCGACGATCGCGGCGACCGGGTAGGCGAAGAACAGCCCGAAGAACGCGACGGGCACGGCCATCAGGCCGAGCCGCACCGCGCTCCCGCGCCGGGCCCTCGCGCGAGCGGAAGCCGGGTGGGGCGGGGGGGGGGGCGGGGGCCGGCCGGGCGCCCCGGGGGGGGGTGGGGGCGGGGCCGGGGCGGGGGCGGGCGCGGGGCCGGGCGGGGTGTGGGGGTGG
>NZ_JBEXPH010000214.1:0-13114 GCF_040611955.1 Streptomyces sp. NPDC006510
CGAAAGCACCAGGCCACAGCCCGTCGCAGCCACTACCGACGACGATCCGCCGATGAACCCACGGGATAGATCACGAAACCGTACTGGAGTACTAGTCGGACGGTTTGGTGATCGCGTCCTTCAGGATCTGGACGGCTGTGTTCTCGGTCGGTGCCGGCCGGCCGGAGAGGCGATGGACCATGACCCAAGTGCCGTCCTCCAAGGCGCCGGCGAAGACGGAGGCGCCCCGGGTTGCGCCGTTGTGCCAGCGCAGGCGCCCTGATGTCTGCCAGGTCAGTGCGGGTTCACCCAGCTTTCGTTCGACGAGCAGCTCGGTCACCAGACGCGCCGCTTCGCGTGGGGTGGCCCACATCCCTCCGGCGGGCAGGATCGCGCCATTCATGGTCCAGGGGCGCAGAGGCCGGCCCAGGAACCCGCGTCCACTGAGCCGTCTGGCCGACGGCGGGTTCGAGGTCACCTCGGTGATGTTCAGGGGAGTGAGCACGTGACGGTTCAGCAGCTCTTCGTACGGTGCGCCCGCCGCAGCGGAAAGTGCCGCACCGAGGACGGCGTAGCCGAGGTTGGAGTACTCCGCTTCTCCACCCGGAGCTCCGGTGGTGAAGGTATCGAGACGTTCCAGGATGGCGTTCAGGGCTTCGAAGTCGAAGTCGGCGTACGGATCGAGTCGTCGTAGACGCGGCGGAACCCGAGGCAGCGCGGCGGTGTGTTCCACGAGGTGCCGCAGGGTGATGCCGGTCCCGGCAGGTATGCGGAGGAACTGGTCGAGCGGGTCGTCGAGTTGGAGCACGCCTGCTTCAGCCAGCCGGGCGAGCAGGGTTCCGGTGAGCGGCTTGGTCAGCGAGCCGATCTGGACGAAGCGGTCGAGATCATGGCCGTGGCTGACCCGGGGGGCGTGGTTGCTGCTGAGAATGCAGATGGGTACTGGCGGCATGGTGCGGCCTTCAGCCTGTGATGCGGGGCAGTGCACAGGCCGCTGTACCGCCCGGCATGCGATGTCGGTTCCTGGCCACCGTTCGGTAGATGACGTGCGCTGCCAGGTTGATAGGGGGAAGCCGAAGGCAGTGACCTGCCAGCCGGTACCTGCGGGCGGGGGAGGAGCTGAGAAATTCGGCCAGCGCGGGGGCGCCGCCGTAGCGCGCCTGGCCCCCGTCGAACAGCAGAACTTCTCTGTCCAGGCGCCTCAGATGGGCCTGGGTCAGTTCCGGCGGGAGGGTCTGCCAGGCGACGGCCTTCGTCCGGGGTCTGGCCCGGAGCTGCATCTGCCGCACGGCGGCCTGACAGAAGCCGCAGTCGCCGTCGAACGCCAGCACGCTGCGCAGTTCGGTGGCGCCGGCTGCGGTGCTGTTCATGGCGGTGTCGTCCATCGTTGAGGTGGCCCTTCTCCTTCAGGGGAACAGAAGCAGGAACGGGACGGAAGGCGTGACGCGGGAGAGCAGCGGACCGGCGCGGTGGTGGGCTTTCACCACAGGGGAGCCAGCCACCCTTCCAGAGCGGCCTCCCGGCGCCGCGAGCGCAGGACCTCGGCCGGCCGGTTCTCCGCCCACCACTGTGTCAGGATCGAAGGCGAGGCGCTGCCCCGCACGAAGTGGGAGAGCAGACCGAGCGAGAGGTCGACTTCCCGCTGCGTGTACGCAGTGTCCGCCGCGGAGAAGACCGGTGTCTCAACGCGCTGGTCCTGGGCATACACCACCACGGTCATCTGCGACGGACTGCCCGGAACCCAGGCATCCAGGGCCGCCGCGGCGACCGTCGTCACCCGGGTCGCCCATCGGGCAGCGGCCGAACGCACCGGCACGTCGAGGACCTGGAGATCTGTCACATCCTCCCAACCCCAGACATGTTGCTCGGGGCCAGTGACCGACAACCCTGTAGGGGAGAGGAACACTCCAGGCCCCTCTTCGGCCGGAGGCGCGCCCAGACACACCCTGGTCTCCTCTATCCAGAACAGGCCGATCACACATCCCGGCCGGCCGGGATCGCCGTGCTGGGTCGATGAGGTTTCCAAATTCAGCTCCGTTCCTCGATCACGGACATGGAAGCGCCCGCCCCCTGACTGCTGGACCTTCCGTCTTTCGCGCCCTGCTGCTCTCCAGGGCACCGGATATGCGCGCGTCGCCGGCGGACGACGCAGTCATGCGATCAGCCTTGCAAATCAGGTGCTTCCCGCTCTTGTTGACAGGCCCCCGATCATGCCAGGGCGGATTTTGGACGGTGGCCCTTCCGGCCACGTGGGGATGTACATTCCACGTTCGAGAACCGGCCACCGTGGTCGGCGACGCGACTGGGCCGCGGTTCGAAGCCCAGGACCCGTGCCCTCGTAGCCACGTTTGAGCCATGGAGGCTGTGTAGCGTCGGTGTCGGTTCTGCTTCCAATGGCAGTAAGCACTCTGGGGGCGAGGCGAGGAACGGGCGGGAGACAGGTGGCTAGCCGACCTTTTCCGCAGCCGGCAGGGGTGCGGGAAGGCCCTTTCCACCGGGCGAGTTCACTTCCGGCGTGCTTCCAGCACTGCTGCGAGTACGCACTCTCTGAAGCAGTTGGCCAGCCAGGGAGATCGCTTCGTCGAGCCCCCTGCTCAGGAAGACCAGATCACAGGCCACCATGGTCAAAGCGAATCCGGTCAGTCCCATGAGGAGCGCGATCCCCAGGTGGAAACCGATCGACATGACGGCGGCCCACGGCCGAAGGGCCGGCACCAGGATGCCCAGGGGAAAGTAGACGAGGAAGAGCACGGTCACGTAGGTCCCCGAGAAGACGAGGAAATCGTTCTCGTACACGAAGTGTGACAGGGCGGGGAAAGTGAACTCCGGAACCCTGAGGACGTAGAAGAGCGCTGTGCCGTCCTGCCACATCTGCCCTTGCACCTTGTAAAGGCCGCTGACGATGTAGACCAGACACACTTGGAGAGCTATCGCGACCACGCCGATATTGTGCAGCGGGTCTCCTATGGCTCGCATTTGACTGGGGAGACGATTCACGATCTTTTCACCGATCCCAGTGGGAAATGAGAACCGGTCGTAGCAGCGCGTCAGGAGAAGCATGATGATGACGAGGTAGGCGAGATTGTCTCCGCCGTCGAGCAGTACGGTCTGGCGCTCATATATCGACCACAGGAAGATCCAGTGGACGGCCAGCCCTATCCTCCCTCCTATCCCCAGCATGACCATCAGTGCGCCGATGATCCCCAAGTGGAAGATCACCTGGAACCATGCGTTGGAGGAGTTGATGGCGTAGAGGCTGAAGGAGTCGTTGGCCGCGATACGTTCAGTGAACTCGCGCCAAGGGAGGACACCGTCCGGGCCAAAGAGGAACTCCCGGTCGCCATACTGGCTCACATAGAACATGAGGCCGATGAACCCGAGGAGGACCCGGGTCCCTGATACGCCGACCACGCTTACGGGGCTTGACGCCCATCCGTCGATTCGGGTCAGTACCCTCCTCATTTTGTGTCGTCAGCCTCTCTCCAGGACAGGTCCTGATACTTGATGGTTCCCTTGGCGGAAGCATCCTTGCGCTTGGACCACGGCGGCAGCTCGTGCAGGTAGGCGCGCACCTGGACGGCCACAGGGTGCCCGTCGCACACGCCCGGCATCTGCGCCAGGGAGTACCGGGACATGAACCTCTCGGCCTGGTCCTGAGACGTCTTCTCGTACGGAAGAAGGGGAAGCTGCTTCTTCTTCTTTTCCTTCTTGGTGTCCCGCAGCCTTTGCAAAAGCGGGTCACCGTTGTCCAGCTGCGTGATTGTCCCACTGACCAGCCGGTTTACGCGAGACGGGAAGAAGCGGTCGTTCTGCACTTCTTTCACGTAGGGGCGCGTGACGTCGTAGAATTCGGTCACTGTGCCGTCGGCACACCTGGCGCGAGCAAGGATTCCCCGATCTTCTGAAATCGGGTTCGGAGCGAATAGCATCCAGTTCTGCGCCAGGTAGGGCTGCATAGCCGCGTTGACCTGGTCGTAGTACTTCACCTTCACCGGAGTGAGGGGAGTCTGGGAAAAGGATGCGAGCAGGAAATAGGCGCCCAGGAGGGCAGCGCCAAAAATCAGCGCTGCCCTCCGGACCATAATGTGTTGTGTCACTTGTCGAAGACCGTGTCGATCTCGTTGATGTTGCCGACCTTCTCGGCCGGCGTGACACGGCTTCCGATGAAATCACCGGCAACCTTGCCGGCCGCACTCGCGACAGACGGGCACGCCGCCTTCACGTGAACAGCCGCCTTGCCGGCCAGCTTCGCCAGTCCCCCGATCGCCTGCGGCTGCACGTCATCGGTCTGCTTGGCCGTGACCTGAGCGGAGACCTCGGCGACCGGAGCCGCAGCCTGCGCAGACCCCTGAGTACCGATCACCAGGGCGAGACCACCCAGGGCGACCCCAGCTGCAGCGACAAACTTCTTCTTCATTTTTTTTCCCCCTTCACATCCCCGGCTTTCACCAGGGCTCTTCACGGATACTGCAATACGCGGAACCGAAGGGTTTATGTAGTAACGACGCATGGTCAAAGCGTCGCCACCAACTTTGAGCTGTATTCAACCTCCGGTACAACCCACAGAGCAGACGGCCTTCTTGCGTCAAGCAACTGCCTCCAGCACCCATTCCGATATCGAATGGTTCACGGAATGCCGTTGCCTCCCCTGTGAATTCGCCATGACCGTTTCATGATCGGCGATCAGATGTCCAGGGCAACGGCCCTTTCCCTCCTTGCTTGATCATTTCGCTTGCCTTCACCATTCCTGCCTGCACACGCACGCGAGAAGTGCGCACAAAAAGGACAGGAAGGTACCCCTGGCTCCTCGACTTGGCGGATTCATGAGTTCCGATTCATTCTTTCTTTCCTTGAAAGTGCCTTTCGAGCCAAAGTCACCGCTGAGGTGAGCGGCCTGAGAGGGGCCAGGATGGCTAGATTCCCCCAGAGCGGTGTGAGCAGCACCACCTCCACACGCCCGCAGTGGTGTCCGGCCGCCCGGCACGAAGCCGGCCCGGACAAGGGAGTCGCGGGGAGGCTGACAGGCCCTCAGGAAAATGCACGCCGAGGCTGGCGGGGCAACGCCCTTCGCTCCCCCTCCTGGCGCGCCGGCCCGGCACATATGTTCGGCTCGGTCGGCGACGCGTACAGGTCGACGACGACGGCGCCCTCGGCCTGCCGCGGGTGCCGCTGGTTCCCCCATAGCTGGTGGCCGGCTTGAGGCATGTGCCCAGCCAGCGGGGCGTGATGCACGTGCTGGGCCCGGACTGGCTGGTGCCGACCCTGGCCGGGGCCCTGAAGGCTCGGGATCCGCGGCGCGCGGCGCAGCCGCCCGACAGGGTGGATTCTGTGCTTTTGCCGTACACGGAGCGAGGCTGAGTCGTACGGTGGCGGGCCTGACCTCCCCGCCCGTGAGCACGAGACTTGGCAGGGCTCAGTATGAGTCGGCAGATTCGCCCCGACGCGGTACAAGCGTCGGTGACCAGCCCGCCGCAGTGTCTCGGCCGCGAGGGCAGGAGCCCAGGGGAGGGCTTCTCGGCATCGCCTTCACCTGCCGGGGTTCCACGGTTTCCCCGGACTCTCCAACCTTGAGCGCCGGACGGATGGGCGGAGCACGGCGCCATAGCGGCGACCCGGCAACGGGTGAGCGTTCCCCGACCAAGAGGGGCACTGGGACGCGTGGGCCAGACCAGGCCACGCGGGCCGCTTTCACATCTGGAACAGGGAATGACGATCTCCGCAACCGTGCTCACGCCGGTTGCGCCCCCGCTGCGCTCCTCCGCCAGGGTGACCCCCGCAGGCCAAGTCGTTCTTCCTGCGCCGATCAGCCCGTATGTGTAGTGCATGATCAAAACCGTGATGCGTGCAGCGGCGGTTGCCGCCCTGGCCTTCTCCTCGCTGGCCGTTCCCGCCTCCGCCTCCGGCAGCACCGGCATGGTACGGGCCGGCATCGAGTGCCCGCCCGACTACGTGTGCATCTATCCCGAAATCAACTTTGGCGGCCAGCCCTGGGTCCGCCGAGCCGTCGACGGCAGCGTCAAAGACCTGCCCTCCGCGATCCGGGACCGGGGCAGCTCGGTCCGCAACAATTCCGACCGCACCGCTCGCGTTTACGAGAAGCGGAACTACTCCGGCCGCTGGGTCTGCGTGACCCGCAGCGGCGGCTCCATCCATGATCTGCGGAGCTACAACCTCAACGACCAGACACGCTCCTTGAAGATCAACCGCAACGACTGCGGCTGAACACCCCAGGCGAACGTGACGAAGCCCTTCCCCGGTGGAGGGAAGGGCTTCGTGAGCGAGCGCTGGGCAGGCCTTGCACCTGCATTTCCCCGCGGGAAGCGGGGCGTCTTTCCTTGGACGACCAACGCAGCGTCAGTCACCGCAGGTTGCGGCGAACTTTCAAGATCAACTATAGCGCATGCGGTCCCGATGAGGCACAGCATCAGCGGGGTGCGGCTGTCCGGTGAAGACCAGGCAGAGCGCGTGCGAGGGCCACCGCACGCTCGCCGTGCACCGCGATGCCGTTGCCCTGCACCGAGCGAGCACGCCGTGCGATCGGCAGCCACTGGCGCCGGTTGAGCGCTGGCCGGCAGGCCCTGCTGGCCCTCGCCCACCTGCGCATCGGGCATCCCTGCGCCCAGCTCGCGGCAGGGTCGTGGGGCGGAACACCGTTTGATTCCTGCGGGAGGCCTATGGCCCCAGCTCGGGAAGTGAGGCATCGTGTTTGGTCAGGGGGCGGCTTCGTACTTCACGACGGTGCTGGAGCAGTTGGACGCGATCTTCTCCAGTGCGGCACGTTCCTTGCTGTCCGCGGTGAGCTTCCAGCGGAGCTTGGTGGCGACCCAGTCGGAGGCGTAGGTGCACTGCGCGGATGCGGCCGGCGGCAGCCATTCGGCCGGGTCCCGATCGGCCTTGGACCGGTTCGTCTTGGCCGTGACGGCGACCAATGACCTGCTGGCGTCGAGGTCGTTGGCGTACTGCTCGCGCCGCTCCGCCGTCCACTTCGAGGCGCCGGAGTCCCAGGCTTCGGCGAGCGGTACGACGTGGTCGATATCGAGCTTGGTGGCCTCGGTCACGGTGACCTTGTCGTAGTAGCTGAGCCATTCGCCGCCGGTCAGCGCGCATCGTGCGCCCTGGGTCGGCGACTTGACGGCCTCGGCGATCAGTACTTCCTTCCGGGTGTCGCAGCCGTCCTTGTCGGCGTCGACCCACAGGCGGAAGGAATCGCGCTCGTACCCGGTGCGGTCCTCGGTCCCGGAAGGGATCTTCGCGATGGCTTCGGTGAGGGCCAGACTGCTGCCGCCCGCGGGGGCGCCCGGAGTGGCGGAGGCACCGTCGGCCGGAGTGCCGGAAGCACCGGCCGCGGCGGGTGCAGACGGCTTCGAGTCGTCGGCCTTCGTGGCACTCGGGCTGCAGGCAGCGAGCGACGCCATGAGGAAGACGGCGGCGATGGGGGCGAGGCGGGTGCTATCACGGCGATGCTCCGGGGTCGGGCGGCTGATGAAGCCTCATGATCTCAGAGCAACGATGCGTGACCGAAGGTCATGTACGTAGATGGCGAGCGTGGAGGTGAGGCGGGGGGCAGGCCTCGCGCCAGCCCCGGGAGAAGTTCGGCGGGAGAGCGGCAGCTCGCAAGGGCTCTGTGCCAGTAGTGGTGGCCTGGGCGCGGCCGACGACGTCTGGCCGGGTAGGTGATCGCCGACCACATGCGCACCGGGATCATCACCGACGCCCTGGCGGCGGCCGAGCGGAACCCGACCACGAGCACCCTGCGCGACGATCTCTCGGACCTTCTCTCCCTGCCGGGCAAGGCGATCATCGTGAACCGGGTCACAATCGACCGCCGCCTGCGCGGACACAGCTTCGGGGTCTACCTCAGCGGGCTGACTCTGGACTATCTCAGCCACGGGGCCGGCCTCATCGCGCTCTTCGTCGGCCCAGTAGAACGCGACAACCAAACCGGCTACGAACAGGCCTGCGCCAACCTGGGACGCGCCTGGTCACGCATCGGATTCAAGCCGTACAACGACGGGACCTGGATCCTCGACTTTCATCAGCCGGGTACCGTGCTGCGCCTCCGGCGCGAGCCTCTCGGCGTACACAGACCCTAGTCGGACGGTTTGGTGATCGCGTCCTTCAGGATCTGGACGGCTGTGTTCTCGGTCGGTGCCGGCCGGCCGGAGAGGCGATGGACCATGACCCAAGTGCCGTTCTCCAAGGCGCCGGCGAAGACGGAGGCGCCCCGGGTGGCGCCGTTGTGTCAGCGCAGGCGCCCTGATGTCTGCCAGGTCAGTGCGGGTTCGCCCAGCTTTCGTTCGACGAGCAGCTCGGTCACCAGACGCGCCGCTTCGCGTGGGGTGGCCCACATCCCTCCGGCGGGCAGGATCGCGCCATTCATGGTCCAGGGGCGCAGAGGCCGGCCCAGGAACCCGCGTCCACTGAGCCGTCTGGCCGACGGCGGGTTCGAGGTCACCTTGGTGATGTTCAGGGGAGTGAGCACGTGACGGTTCAGCAGCTCTTCGTACGGTGCGCCCGCCGCAGCGGAGAGTGCCGCACCGAGGATGGCGTAGCCGAGGTTGGAGTACTCCGCTTCTCCACCCGGAGCTCCGGTGGTGAAGGTATCGAGGTGTTCCAGGATGGCGTTCAGGGCTTCGAATTCGAAGTCGGCGTACGGGTCGAGTCGTCGTAGACGCGGCGGTACCCGAGGCAGCGCGGCGGTGTCCAAGGGCCCTGTCCGGCGGGAAGCACCGGAAGGCTATTGCGAGGCCCTCGCCGCGCACCGCGCCACCTGGAACACCACGCAGCGGCAAACCAACCCCGAGATCCAGGCGGCGATCGACCGGCAGATCCGGGAGCGGCTGCGGGAGCCGGACGATGCCTTCGCCGACGGCCGCCAGGCGATGGAGGAGCTCCGTGCCAAGACCGCCGCCCAGCAACGGGCGCGCTCCAGTGACGCAGCCCGGGCACGGGCCCTGCGGCGACTGGCGGCCGAGCGAGCCGGGCTGGCCACCATCACACCGTCGGCCGCGCCCGGGTCTCTGGGGCGTACGGCGTGAGGTCAGTTGGCCGTGGCGATGGGTTCCGCCGGTGCCTGGGCCTTCCGTGAAGGGAGCGCACGGAGTCGCGGGCGTTGTCGGTGACGTCCGTCCTGGGGGAGAGCTGGGCCAGCAGGTCCGTCTCGCGGGCCCTGCGGGCGGTCGGGTCTGCTTGTTTGCGTGCCATGCCTGCGCAACGGCCGGGCTTCGGCCGGGTTTCGGGGCGTGCTGTTGTCGCAGTGCCGGACCTGGGGCTGGAGGGTGTGCACCGGTGTCGACGGTGCCGAGCCCGGCTACTAGATTTCCGAATGGAGGTTCGAATGTTGACGTTACAAAAGGTGACCGGAAGCCTACGAATATCGAGCTGCGGGGCCCGATTTCCTCGCGGGGCAGGCATCGTTGGGCACCACAGCGCACCGTCCGTATCGCGACGGCGCGGGAGTCGTGTACGGCAGGAGGAAACCGGTGAGTGACCGCAGCGCCATCGAGTGGACCGAGGCGACCTGGAACCCCACCACCGGGTGCGACAGGGTCTCCTTCGGCTGCGACAACTGCTACGCCCTGGCGCTGGCGAAACGGCTCAAGGCGATGGGCGCGGCGAAGTACCAGAACGACGGTGACCCGCGGACGTCCGGGCCCGGGTTCGATGTGACGCTCCATCAGGACTCGTTGGACGTTCCCTACGGGTGGAAAGCGCCGCGGGTGGTGTTCGTCAACTCGATGTCAGACCTGTTCCACGCCCGTGTCCCGCTGGACTTCGTCCGCCAGGTCTTCAAGGTCATGGCCGATACCCCGCAGCACACCTACCAGGTGCTGACCAAGCGGGCGCGGCGGCTGCGCCAGATCGCGCCGAAGCTGGACTGGCCGACGAACCTCTGGATGGGCGTCTCCGTCGAATCCGAGGCCGAGCTGCCGCGCGTCGACGACCTGCGCCAGGTGCCCGCCGCCGTGCGGTTCCTGTCCTGCGAGCCGCTGCTGGGCCCGCTGCCCGGCCTTGACCTGGACGGCATCCACTGGGTCATCGCCGGCGGCGAGTCCGGCCCCAACCACCGGATGCTGAACGAGGCCTGGGTGACGCAGATCCGCGACACCTGCCAGGAGGCGGACGTGGCCTTCTTCTTCAAGCAGTGGGGCGGGCGCACCCCGAAGGCTGGCGGCCGCCTGCTGGAGGGCCGCACCTGGGACCAGATGCCGCTGCCCGTCCCGGCCTGACCCATACGCGCAAGAAGTGGCCGGGCCCCGAGAGAGCAGGGACCCGGCCTCACGTGGTCAGGCCGGGAGAGAGCCGGGGGCGACGGTGATCTCCCGGGTCCGCCTCACGCCGACCCCATTGCTGGGCGTCTTGCCCTGTTCATGAAGGAGCCGTACCGCCTGGCGTGCCACAGGCTCGGTCACCTGCCCGTAAAACGAGCCGAAGATCTCCAGCGTGTGGTCGACCAGCTTCACCGGACGCCGGGCCCGGATCAGCAGCTTCTCCAGGTTGGCCGTGATCTCCGGCAAGGCTCTGGCCTCAACTTCCTTCGGATCCGGGGCCAGGGAGAACAAGGCGTCCTCCTCCCGCTCCTCCAACTCCTTCCACCACTCAGCCCGGGCCCGGGCGACGGCATCACCGAATACCCACAGCCCGTACGGGCTGCGGGTCGCGAACACCAGCCGATACACGGCGCGCTGGCGCGGCGAGTGCGACACCGGAACCGACTGCACCACCATCCCCGTGCGCTGCTCCAGCCGACGGGCGTACTCGGCCGCCACCGCCTCGATGGCGTCCTCGGCCGCACCGTTCCTGCCGCGGGAGGCGACCGCGTCGGCGAAGTACTCCCGCCACCAGGTCCCGCCGCACACGTCGTCGAACCGCTGCAGCGACCGCTCATTGCCCTTCGGGGAGCGGACGTGGCCGCCCAGGCGCCACACCGCCATCATGCTGAAGTTCATCAACAGCTCCGTCGCCGGCCGCTTCTGCGGGCGCTTCCGGGCAAGCACCTCCACCAGGCGGTCCCGCGGCAGAACGAGCCCGCACGGGTCCAGGAACAGGAACAGCGGCTCCCGTACCGCACGCTCGACGACCTGGTCCAGGACGCTGTCGACCTCACCGCGGTGGGCATGCGCCCGCACCCCCCGCGCCCGGTACTGCTGAACCACCTCGTTCAGCCGGTCGTACGACTTGGCCTGCGCCTCCGAGAAGAAGCACTCCAGCGTCAGTCCCGCCTTGGCCCGCAGGTGCGAAGCGACCCGCAGAGCGATCTCGCCGGAGGCCGGCTGGCCGTTCTCATACCGGCCCTCGCCTGCGTACCCGTCCAGGTAGACCACCCGCTTGTCGTGAGACTGCGTGCCCGTCATCCCGCCGAACTGCGGCAGGTACCGCCGCAGCAGGTCGTGCTTGAACACACTGGGCAACGCCTTGTCCGCCCAGTACTCCCCGCTCGTGCCTGACGCCATCGCAACCCCCGACTTCACCGTATCCGTTTGATCACAGATAGTGAGGCACGAGGGCAGGGTTGAGCACAAGAGCATCACCGGGCGACAACGCAAGACCTTTGAGCCACTGAGCCACATAGACCGCCCGCCCTCACCCAGGCTGTTCCGCCAGAGATCCATGCCCCGGCGGACGACCCGGTTCGCCTGGCATGATTCGACGAGCAGTTCGCGTTGTACAGGGCGTCGGTTTCGCTGTGGCAGAAGAACCTGGTGCGGGTCGTCCATCCAGCGAACGGCGAGCGGGCGGACCTGGTCGAGGCCACGGACGAAGGACGCACCGCGCTGGCCTGAGCCGCACGAACACCCGGCCTCCCGAACAGCCCGCGAGCCCCGGACCGACACGTTCGGGGCTCGCTCGCGTATCCGCGGGGAGGATCGGATGGGCATGCACGCGATGCCATGGTCAACGACGCCGCCTCGCGCCGGTCACCCCGCATCCGTGGGGGTGCCGGGAGAGGGTCGGCCATGCTGCGCGGCGAGACAAAGGCCGCCCGGCTTTCCTGGGCGGCTCTTGTGCGTGCTGGGGACGTCTGGCTCAGGTTTCGGGGACGTCGCTGCGGGTGTCTCGCTCCAGGCGGCGGAACAGCAGCTCTGCGCGGATGAGCGCGGCCAGGCCCGCCACCGCGGCGTGGCGCCCGACGCAGACCACACATGCCGGATCGGGAATGCGTCTCGTTCAGTCGAGACGGTCGTACGCGCCTGGCTCCCAGTCGACGAACAGCGTCAGCGCTTTCTCGGTCTCGGTGCGCTCCGGGGCAGTGGCGGTGGCCGGCCACCAGTTCTCGACCCGGTGAGCGTCCACGAGAACACCCCCGCGGTACCCGTCGAAGTCGCCCGGATCTTCCGCGACACCGATGTGGATGGGTGCGTCGTCGGGGAGGTCCTTCAGCGCTTCGCGGAGCTGCGCGGCGTTCCAGATCTGCGGGGTGTGCTCGAAGATTTCGGTCATGGCCACAGGCTCCCGGTGAGGGATCTCCGGGTGGGGGAGACGCGGCTGTGCCCCGGGCCAGAGCACTGGTTCGGGGGCACGGGGATCTGGGGTGAAATGCCGATCACCGGTGGTGAGTCAGACCCAGCCGGTGGACACCGTACCGTCGGTAGATCACCCACCGGCCAGGTCTGGCCCCGGTGGAGGCCTGCTGGGTCCACACCATCGTCATGTTCCTTGGCAAGTCAGCGTGTTGAACTCGCCCCGTCCGGCCATGGGCATCGATTGAGCGGGCGTCTGTCGCCTGGCCCACGGTCTACCGCCGGTTCGCCCAGTGGAGCCAGGACCGGGTCTGGGCCCGGCTCTCCACGCGGCGGAGGGCCGACCGGCTGGCGCCGGAGCGCCGCGCCGAACTCGATGCCCTCGGCATGCGCTGGTAACGGCCCCTGCGTCATGACGCAGGGGCGGTCACCACCTGATGGTGACCGCCGCTCCGTCTCATGCCTGACCGTCGCTGGGGCGCGGTGCGGTACAAGCCCGTGCGAGCCGACAGGACGGGCGGGTCGTCGAGTGTCCGATCGACGAGATGAACCGCCCTCGAGGGTCGAAGGACGCCGCCTTGCGGACCCCGCCGACCGAGCCCGGAGATCAAGACACTGTTCACCGGTTGGGGCGGCGAGCTGGCGACCTGCCGAAAAATCGCCCCCACCGCGCG
>NZ_JBEXPH010000215.1:0-12958 GCF_040611955.1 Streptomyces sp. NPDC006510
GGCCCGCGTGCGCCGCCGCCGCGATCCCGGCGACCGGGTCGGCGAGCAGTACGGGGGTGCAGTCGGCGGTGAGCACGGCGAGCGGGAGCCCGCGCCGCGCGGTCACCACCGCGTCCACCGCGGGGATCTCCGAAGCGTCTCCCCACGGCCCTTCGACGACCGCGACGTCCCGCCCGTGCACCTGGTTCATCCAGACGACCCGCGCCGGGTCCAGACCGAGGGCCCGTGCGGCGCGCTCGCGATTGGCCAGAACGGCGGCGGGGTCGTCTCCGACCGCGCCGCCGAGGTTGAGCTCCTCGTACGGAGCGGCGCTCACTCCGCCCCACCGGTCGGTGAAGGCGAAGTGGGCGCCGCCCGTCGAGGACAGTGCGTGGTGCTGAGCTATCACTTCAAGAAGTCCGGGACATCCAGCTCTTCGGCCTGGGAGTCCTGGTAGGGACGGGCCGGCGGGACGTGCGGCGGAGCGACCGGCGGCAGGTGGCTCTCGCTCGCCACCGGAACGGGCTCCGCCTGGACCGGCGGCTCGTCGCGGGTGGGCACGGAGCCCAGTCCACCGGTCTGACGCACGGGCTCGGGGGTCCGGACCGGCGCGGCGGGCTCGTCGCGCTTGGCGGAGTTCGCGCTCAGGACGTTCTCGCGACGGGCCGGCGGCTGTCCGCCGTCGAAGCCCGCTGCGATCACGGTGACACGTACCTCGTCGCCCAGCGCGTCGTCGATGACCGCACCGAAGATGATGTTCGCCTCGGGGTGCGCCGCCTCGCTCACCAGCTGGGCGGCCTCGTTGATCTCGAAGAGACCGAGGTCGCTGCCGCCGGAGATGGAGAGCAGGACACCGCGGGCGCCGTCGATGGACGCCTCCAGGAGCGGCGAGGAGATCGCCATCTCCGCGGCGGCCACCGCGCGGTCGTCGCCACGGGCCGATCCGATGCCCATGAGTGCCGATCCGGCCTCGGACATGACCGACTTGACGTCGGCGAAGTCGAGGTTGATCAGACCCGGGGTGGTGATGAGGTCGGTGATGCCCTGAACACCCGAGAGCAGTACCTGGTCGGCCGACTTGAACGCGTCGAGCACGCTGACCTGGCGGTCCGAGATGGACAGCAGCCGGTCGTTGGGAATGACGATGAGGGTGTCGACCTCTTCGCGGAGTTCGGCGATGCCGTCCTCCGCCTGGTTCGCGCGTCGCCGGCCCTCGAAGGTGAACGGGCGGGTGACCACGCCGATCGTCAGGGCGCCGAGCGAGCGCGCGATGTTGGCGACGACGGGTGCGCCGCCGGTGCCGGTGCCGCCGCCTTCTCCGGCGGTGACGAAGACCATGTCGGCCCCCTTGAGGACCTCCTCGATCTCCTCACGGTGGTCCTCTGCCGCCTTGCGACCGACTGCCGGGTTGGCGCCGGCGCCAAGGCCGCGGGTGAGTTCGCGGCCGACGTCGAGCTTGACGTCGGCGTCGCTCATCAACAGGGCTTGCGCATCAGTGTTGATCGCGATGAACTCGACGCCCTTGAGACCGACCTCGATCATTCGGTTGATGGCATTGACACCACCGCCGCCGACACCGATGACCTTGATGACTGCGAGGTAGTTCTGCGGTGCTGCCACGTCGAAGGCCTCTCGCCTCGAGTTACGTGTCGTCGCTTCGCGGTAGTCCCGCCGCGACGACGGATGCCGATTGGGACGGTCCGGAACGCCGACCCAAACCCTAACGTTGAAGTTTAGGGTTACCAGTGTGTCTGCTTCATGGACTCTTCCGAACAGGACACTAAGTCGACAAGTGGCGCACGTTCAACGAACACGCCGAACCTCCCGTTTTTCTTTTCACCCTATGTGATCACCCGTAGCGCTGACCAACCAGGGTGCTGGCCAGGCCAAATACGCGTCAACTGCCCGACGCGGCAGGGGCGGTGGGTGCACTCACGTCGAAGTGTCCCGCTTTGGGAGCGGCTTTCATGAGAGCGGTGAGAACTCTTGCCTTCACCGGACCCCCTTCGCCACTGCCCCAGATCACCGTGCGCCCCCGGGTGAGTTCCAGGGAGATCGAATCGTACGAGGTGACCCGTACGACCTCGGTGTCCTTGGCGACGCCGCCCGGAAGTCCGCCCGCGACCCGGACCGCTTCCCGCACCAGCCGGTCACTGCCGAAACGGCGCAGACTCGCGGACTGATCAGGTTTCAGTTCCAGCAGAGGTACGCGTCCGGGCGATTTGTCCACCGTTGCGAAACGCACGCCTTTCGCGTCCACTTCAATGAACTTTGCGCCCTTTTTTACCAACAAGACCGGCTGTCGTTCGGTCACCTTAAGTCCGATTCCATGTGGCCATGACCGTACGACATCCACGGAATCGATACGAGGCAACTTCTGGCGCAACCGATCGGCGATGGCATCGGTGTCGACGGAGATCAGCGGGGCGCCGATCGGTACCGCCGCGGCGGCCTCCACCTCGGCCGGTGTCAGTACGTCGACACCGGTGATCCTGACCTTTTCGGCCCGGAGCCAGGAGGAGCCGTAGAGCGCCCAGACGGCACCGGAGGCGAGCAGCAGCACGAGCACGCCGATCACGATCAGCGCCCTGCGGCTGGGCAGTCTGCGCCCCTCGGGGCGCGGGCGCGGCGGGCGGGCCGGGGAGTCCTCCTGCTGCCCTGTTCCGCGCTGGGCGGTCGTCGGTCCGGCCACGGCTCGCTCCTTACGCCGGGTCCGGGGGCACCGCCCCCGGACCCGTCCGCCTCACGCGCCTCGGCGTGCGGCAATCGCCTCGTACACCATGCCGACGAGCAGGTCGTCGGCGTCCCGGCGGCCGAACTCGGCGGCGGCGCGGGACATTTCGTACAACCGGTGCGGATCCGCGAGCACCGGGAGGACGTTGCCCTGCACCCACTCGGGAGTGAGCGCCGCGTCGTCCACCAGCAGACCGCCGCCGGCGTTGACCACCGGCTGGGCGTTGAGCCGCTGTTCGCCGTTGCCGATCGGCAACGGGACGTAGGCGGCGGGGAGCCCGACGGCGGAGAGTTCGGCGACGGTCATCGCGCCGGCGCGGCAGAGCATCATGTCGGCCGCGGCGTACGCGAGATCCATCCGGTCCACGTACGGTACCGGGATGTAGGGCGGCATCCCGGGCATGTTGTCGACGCGCGGCAATTCGTTCTTCGGTCCGACCACGTGCAGGATCTGGATGCCGGAGCGCTGCAGGAGCGGGGCGACCCGCTGGACCACCTCGTTGAGGTGGCGGGCGCCCTGCGAGCCGCCGGAGACCAGCAGCGTCGGCAGGTTGGGGTCGAGGCCGAACGCGGCACGTGCCTCGGGGCGGACCCGGGCCCGGTCCAGGGTGGCGATGGTGCGGCGCAGCGGGATACCGATGTAGCGGGCGCCGCGCAGCTTGCTGTCGGGGGTGGAGACGGCGACGCCGTGGGCGTACCGCGAACCGATCTTGTTGGCCAGGCCGGGACGGGCGTTGGCCTCATGGACGACGATCGGCACCCCGGCCCGCTTGGCGGCGAGGTAGCCGGGCAGGGCGACGTAGCCGCCGAAGCCGACGACGCAGTCCGCCTTGGTGCGTTCCAGGACCTGCTCGGCGGCCTTGATGGTGCCGCGCAGCCGTCCCGGGACGGTGATCAGTTCCGGGGTGGGCTTGCGCGGCAGCGGCACGGCCGGGATCAGGGCGAGTTCGTACCCCCGCTCGGGTACGAGCCTGGTCTCGAGTCCGCGCTCCGTGCCGAGGGCAGTGATTCCCACGGTCGGGTCCTGCCTGCGCAGGGCGTCCGCGAGGGCAAGCGCGGGCTCGATGTGGCCGGCGGTCCCCCCACCGGCGAGTACGACATGCACCGAAATTCACCGCTCTCCGGACGGACGCTTCTTGACGCGCCGTCTCATCGTCTTCCATCTCACCCCGGGCCTCCGCATGGCCAGGGCCGCCTTCGCTGCGGGATCCTCTCGCGCGAACGCGATCAGCAGCCCGACGGCGAACATGGTCGGCAGCAGGGCCGATCCTCCGTAGGAGAACAGCGGGAGCGGGACTCCGGCGATCGGCAGCAGGCCGAGCACCGCACCGATGTTGATCACGGCCTGCACCGTGATCCAGGTGGTCACACCTCCCGCGGCGTACCTCACGAAGGGGTCCTCCGTGCGTCCGGCCACGCGGATACCCGCATAGCCTAGAGCCGCGAAGAGGGCGAGTACCGACAGCGTCCCCGCCAACCCCAGTTCCTCCCCGGTGATGGCGAAGATGAAGTCGGTGTGCGGTTCAGGTAGTTGGCCCCATTTTTCCACACTCGCACCGAGCCCGGAACCGAACCATCCGCCGGATGCCAGAGCATAGATGCCGTGCACCGCCTGCCAGCAGGAGTCCCCGGGTCCGGGCTCGCTGGCGCCGATGCAGGCGAGCCTGGACATCCGGTTCGGGCTGGTCTTGATCAGGACGAAGGCGATCAGTGCGGCGAAGCCGAGCACCCCGCCGAAGAGCCGGGTGGGTGCCCCGGCCAGCCAGAGCAGTCCGAACAGGATCGCGGTGAGAATGATCGCAGTTCCCATGTCGCCGCCGAGCATGATCAGCCCGAGGAGCATGAAGGCTACCGGGACGAGCGGGACGAGCAGGTGCTTCCACTGCGTCAGCAGCCGCTTGTCCTGTTTGCGGGCGAGCAGGTCGGCGCCCCACAGGACCAGGGCGAGCTTGCCGAATTCGCTGGGCTGGAGCTGGAAGGGGCCGCCGAGGTAGAGCCAGTTCTGGTTGCCGTTGACCGACATCCCTATCCCCGGCACCTGGACCAGCACCATCAGGAAGACGGTGCCCATGAGCAGCGGGTAGGCGAACGCCCGGTGCAGTTTGGCGGGCATCCGGGCGGCGAGCGCCATCAGTCCGGCGCCGATGACGGCGGCCAGGAACTGTTTGCGGAAGAAGTAGGTGCTCGGCTTGTCCAGCTCCAGGGCCTTGATCATCGAGGCGGAGTAGACCATCACCAGGCCGAGCACGGTGATCAGCAGGCCGGCGCCCAGGATCAGGTAGTACGCGGTCAGCGGGCGGTCCCAGGCCCTGCGTGCCTGCTCGTACATCCGCCGCACGCTCCCGCGGGGCGAGCGGGGTGCGCGGGGACTGCCGGTGGAGCGCCCTTTGGAGCGCGGCACCGGGGGGCGCCGGGAGCCGGTGGCCGAGCGGACCCTGAGGGCGGGGCCGAGGGGCGCCGGGGCGCCCGCTCCCGCGCCCGCGAGCAGTGGTGGGGCGAGTGCCCGGCTGATCGCCGCGGCGGTCCGTGAGCGGTCCCCACGGGGCCCGGCGGAGCTCTCTTCGGCCGGCATTGTCGCTGTCCCCTCCACTGCTCGGACCCGGGACCGCCGCCGAGGGCCGACGGCCGCGACGCGACCGCCCGCGCCCGGTCGTCCGGGACGGTACGGCGCGGCGGCCGGGCCCGTCAGGCGCTCTCGGCGGCGAGTGCGCGGACCGCGTCCGCGAACGCCTCGCCCCGCTTGTTGTAATTGACGAACATGTCCATCGAGGCGCAGGCCGGAGCCATCAGTACGGTGTCTCCCGGCCGGGCGAGCCGTGCCGCCTCGCGGACCGCCTCGGACATCGCCCCAGTGTCGGTCCGGCCGAGGTCGACCACCGGGACCTCGGGGGCGTGTCGCGTGAGGGCTTCGCGGATCAGTTCCCGGTCCCGGCCGATCAGTACGACGCCCCGCAGCCGCCCGGCGGCCCCGGTCACCAGCTCGTCGAAGGCGGCGCCCTTGGCGAGGCCGCCGGCGATCCAGACGATCGGGTCGTAGGCCGCCAGGGACGCCTCGGCGGCATGGGTGTTGGTGGCCTTGGAGTCGTCGACGTACGCGACCCCGGCCACATCCGCGACGTGCTCGATGCGGTGCGGGTCGGGGCGGAAGGCCCGCAGTCCGTCGCGTACGGCCGCGGGCTCGACACCGAAGGCGCGGGCCAGGGCCGCCGCCGCGAGAGCGTTGGCGATGTTGTGCGGGGCGGGCGGGTCGATGTCCTTGACCTCGGCGAGCTCCTGGGCCTGCTTCTGCCGGTTCGCCACGAAGGCGCGGTCGACGAGGATGCCGTCGACGACGCCCAGCTGGGACGGGCCCGGGGTGTTCAGGGTGAAGCCGATGGCCCGGCAGCCCTCCTCGACGTCTGCCCCGCGGACCAGGTCCTCGGTCGCCGGGTCGGCCGCGTTGTAGACGCAGGCGACGCGGTTGCCCTCGTAGATCCGGCCCTTGTCCGCGACGTACGCCTCCATGGAGCCGTGCCAGTCGAGGTGGTCCGGGGCCAGGTTGAGGACGGCGGCGGAGTGGGCGCGCAGCGAGGGCGCCCAGTGCAGCTGGTAGCTGGACAGCTCGACGGCGAGTACGTCGTACTCCTCGTCGCCGAGGACGGCGTCCAGCAGGGAGACGCCGATGTTGCCGACGGCGGCGGTGCGCAGCCCGGCCGCCTCCAGGATCGAGGCGAGCATCCGCACGGTCGTGGTCTTGCCGTTGGTGCCGGTGACCGCGAGCCAGGGGGCCGCATCGGGGCCCCGCAGCCGCCAGGCGAGTTCGACGTCGCCCCAGACGGGGACGCCCGCCTCGGCGGCTGCGGCGAAGAGCGGCTTGCCGGGCTGCCAGCCCGGGGTGGTGACGATGAGCTCGGTGGACTCGGGCAGGGTCGCCCCGTCGCCGAGGCGCACGGTGATGCCCTGCGCCTCCAGCTCCGCGGCCTGCGTACGGGAACGCTCGTCGTCCCCGTCGTTGACCACCGTGACGACGGCCCCGAGGCCGTGCAGCACCTTGGCCGCCGGGATTCCGGAGACCCCGAGTCCCGCGACGGTGACGTGCTTGCCCTGCCAGTCCTGGTTGCTCACTTCTCGGCTGCCCATCCCGCGTAGAAGAGTCCGAGTCCCACGATCACGCACATGCCCTGGATGATCCAGAAGCGGACCACGACAAGGACTTCGGACCACCCCTTGAGTTCGAAGTGGTGCTGGAGCGGCGCCATCCGGAAGACTCGCTTACCGGTCATCTTGAAGGAACCGACCTGGATGACCACGGACATGGTGATCATCACGAAGAGACCGCCGAGGACGGCCATCAGGAACTCGGTGCGGGAGCAGATCGCCAGACCGGCGAGGGCGCCGCCGAGGGCGAGCGAGCCGGTGTCGCCCATGAAGATCTTGGCGGGCGAGGTGTTCCACCACAGGAAGCCGAAGCAGGCGCCCATCAGCGCGGAGGCGACGACCGCGAGGTCGAGCGGATCGCGTACCTCGAAACAGGCGTTGGGGTTGGTCAGGGTGTCCGCGTTGGCGCAGGACTCCTGGAACTGCCACAGCCCGATGAAGGTGTACGCGCCGAAGACCATCACCGAGGCACCGGTGGCCAGGCCGTCCAGGCCGTCCGTCAGGTTCACGCCGTTGGACATGGCGAGGATCATGAACAGCGCCCAGACCACGAACAGCACCGGACCGATCGCCCAGCCGAAGTCCGCGACGAACGACAGCTTGGTGGAGGCCGGGGTGTTGCCGCGGGCGTCGGCGAACTGGAGCGAGAGCACCGCGAAGGCGATGCCCACGATCAGCTGGCCCGCCATCTTCGCCTTGGCCCGCAGACCCAGCGAACGCTGCTTGACGATCTTGATGTAGTCGTCGAGGAAGCCGACGAGGCCCATGCCCGCCATCAGGAAGAGCACCAGCACGCCGGAGAATCGCATCTCCTCGCCGGTGATCAGCTTCGCCGCGATGTACGCGATGATCGTCGCCAGGATGAAGGCAATACCGCCCATGGTGGGCGTGCCCTTCTTGGACCCGTGGGTACGCGGGCCGTCGTCCCGGATGAACTGCCCGTATCCCTTGCGGGCCAGCAGCTTGATCAGCAGCGGAGTTCCGACCAGGGTCAGGAAGAGCCCGATGGCCCCCGCGAAGAGGATCTGCCTCATCGGTCGGCGACCTCGCCCTCGGACGCGTTCTCCAGCAGTGCCATGGCGACCTGCTCCAGGCCGACCGACCGGGACGCCTTCACCAGCACGACGTCTCCCGGGCGCAGTTCACTGCGCAACAGGTCGACCGCGGCCTGTGCGTCGGACACGTGCACCGACTCCTCACCCCACGAACCCTCGTTGTATGCGCCCAGTTGCAGCCAGGAGGCCTCTCTGCCCCCGACTGCGACGAGCTTGCTGACGTTGAGCCGGACGGCGAGCCGCCCGACCGCGTCGTGCTCGGCGAGCGAGGCGTCGCCGAGCTCGGCCATCTGGCCGAGCACCGCCCACGTACGCCGGCCCTTCCCCATGGCGGCCAGCGCGCGCAGCGCGGCTTTCATGGATTCGGGGTTCGCGTTGTAGGCGTCATTGACGAACGTCACGCCGTCCGGACGCTCGGTGACCTCCATGCGCCAGCGGGAGAGGGTGCCCGCCTCGGAGAGCCCTTCGGCGATCTCGTCTGCGGACAGGCCCAACTCATGGGCGACGGCGGCCGCGGCGAGCGCGTTCGACACGTGGTGCTCACCGTACAGGCGCATGGTCACGTCGCTGCACCCGGTGGGTGTGTGGAGCCGGAAAGCGGGGCGGCCGTCGTCGGTGAGACGGACCTTCTCGCCCCGTACGTCCGCTTCCGCGGCTTCACCGAAGAGCAGCACCCGGGCCTTGGTGCGGGAGGACATGGCGCGTACGAGCGGGTCGTCGGCGTTGAGTACGGCGAGGCCGTCCTCGGGCAGCGACTCGACCATCTCGCCCTTGGCCTGTGCGATCTGCTCCCGGCCGCCGAACTCGCCGATGTGGGCGGTGCCGACGTTGAGAACGAGGCCGATGCGGGGCGGGACGAGGCCGGTGAGGTAGCGGATGTCGCCGATGTAGCGTGCACCCATTTCGAGGACGAGGTGACGGGTGTCCTCGGTGGCGCGCAGCGCGGTGAGCGGGAGGCCGATCTCGTTGTTGAGGTTGCCCGCCGGGTAGACGGTGGGCCCCTTGCGTTCGAGGAGCTGGGCGATGAGGTCCTTGGTGGAGGTCTTGCCCGCGGAGCCGGTGAGGGCGACGACGGTGGTGCCGAGGCGGCCCACGACGGCGCGGGCGAGCGCGCCGAGCGCAGCCACGACGTCGTCGACGACGATCGCCGGAACACCGACGGGGCGGGCGGCCAGCACGGCTGCCGCGCCCGCCTCGACGGCGCGCTGCGCATAGTCGTGGCCGTCGACCCGTTCGCCGGTGAAGGCGACGAACAGGCTGCCTGGCTGCACCTCTCGGGAGTCGAGGACGACGGGCCCGCTGACGGTTGCTGCCGGATCGGGTATGTCGTGCGACTGCCCGCCGACGATTTCGGCGATCTCGGCGAGGGAAAGGGCGATCACTTGGTCATCCCTGACTGTTGTTCTCGTGGGTGTGGGCGCGGTGGTCGGCGCTCTCGGTGCGTTCGTGCCCCAGGGACCGCTCGATGGCCGCGCGCAGGACCACGCGGTCGTCGAAGGGGCGTACCACGCCGTGGATGTCCTGGCCCTGCTCGTGGCCCTTGCCGGCGATCAGCACCGTGTCACCGGGCTCGGCGCGGGCGACCGCGGCGGCGATGGCGGCGGCCCGGTCGGCGTCGACCAGGACGTCGCCCCGCTCGTGGACGGGCACCTCGGCGGCGCCCGCGAGCATGGCGGCGAGGATGCCGAGCGGGTCCTCGGAACGGGGGTTGTCCGAGGTCAGTACGGCGGTGTCGGCGAGACGGGCGGCGGCGGCGCCCATCGGGCCGCGTTTGGTCGTGTCGCGGTCGCCACCGCAGCCGAGGACGATGTGCAGCCTGCCCTCGGTGACCTTCCGCAGGGAGCGCAGCACGGATTCGACGGCGTCGGTCTTGTGCGCGTAGTCGACGACCGCGAGGTACCGCTGTCCGGCGTCGACCCGCTCCAGCCGGCCGGGGACACCCGGAACGGCCGCGACGCCGTCCGCCCCGGTCTGCGGGTCGATACCCGCGACGGCGAGCGTGACGATCGCGGCCAGGGTGTTGGCGACGTTGAACGGGCCGGGCAGCGGGGCACGGGCGGCGATCCGCTCGGCCTTGGGGCCGACGACGGTGAAGGTGGAGCCGAGCGGCCCGAGTTCGACGTCCTCGGCACGCCAGTCGGCGTCCGGGTGGCCCTCGGCGGAGAAGGTGACGACCGGGACGGACGCCTCGGTGACCAGCCTGCGGCCGTATTCGTCGTCGAAGTTGACGACGCCCCGGCGGCTGCGCCGCGGGGTGAAGAGCTGCGCCTTGGCCTGGAAGTAGTCCTCCATCCCGGTGTGGAACTCCATGTGTTCCGGGCTGAGGTTGTTGAAGACCGCGACGTCGAAGACGCAGCCGTCGACCCGGCCGAGCACCAGGGCGTGGCTGGAGACCTCCATGGTCACCGAGTCGACGCCGCGCTCGCGCATGACGGCGAACAGTGCCTGCAGATCGGTGGCTTCGGGGGTGGTGCGCTCGGACTTGATGCGTTCGTCGCCGATCCGCGTCTCCACCGTGCCGATGAGCCCGGTGGCACGCCCGGCGCCGCGGAAGCCGCCCTCGATCAGGTAGGCGGTGGTGGTCTTGCCGGACGTTCCGGTGATGCCGATCTGGAGGAGGTCGGTGCCGGGCCGTCCGTAGATCTCGGCGGCGAGCTCGCCCATCCGGGCGCGCGGGTCCTCGGTGACCAGCACCGGGAGTCCGGTGACGGCGGCGCGCTCGGCGCCCGCCGGGTCGGTGAGGATCGCCGCCGCGCCGAGACCGGCCGCCTGGGCCGCGAAATCGGCGCCGTGGAAGCGGGCGCCCGGCAGGGCCGCGTACACGTCTCCGGGGCGTACCGCCCGCGAGTCGTGGGTGATGCCGGTGACCTCTCCGGTTCCCGGCGGCTCGACTCCCAGTCGGGCTGCCAGTTCGCCGAGCGCGGTCGGCCCGATCCGGTCCGGGCGGGGCGCTCCCGGGTAGTTCACAGGGGCGGCCTTCTGGGTGGTTTGGAACTGATCAGCGTGGGGCACGGCGGTGAGCGTACCGGGCGCACCCGGCCTCTCGCGAAGTGAGGGGCCGGGGTCCTGGTGGTTCCCGTTCCGGTTCCCGGGATCGGGCGTGATGGTTGTCACTGGATGGTTTCCCCGAGTTCACTCGCCGGGCTGGAAGGACACCGGCAGCCGGGCTGGCCCGCTGCCGGACGGTGGGGTCTGAAGGGTCTTGAGTGCGAACTCCATGACCTGCTTGTAGATCGGTCCGCAGATCTGGCCGCCGAAGTAGCTGCCCTTGGTCGGGTTCTGGATCGCGCAGTAGACGGTGATCTGCGGGTTGTCGGCGGGGGCGAAGCCCGCGAAGGACGCGGTGTAGCCGTGGTAGCCGCCGCGCACCGGGTCGACCCGGTTGGCCGTTCCGGTCTTGCCGGCCACCCGGTAGCCCGGGATCTTGGCCTTCGTTCCGGTGCCCTCCTCGTCGCCGACCACCGACTCCAGCATGGCGGCGAGCGTTTTGGCGGTCTTCGCGCTGACCACCCTGGTCCGTTCGGGAGGGGCGGCGGCCTTGAAGCGGCCGTCGGCGCCCTTGGTGCCGCGTACCAGCGTGGGCGCGACGCGGACCCCGTCGTTGGCGATCGTCGAGTAGATGGAGGCGGCCTGCATGGCGTTGAGCGAGAGGCCCTGGCCGAACGGGATCGTGTACTGCTGCGAGGTCGACCAGTCCTTGGGCTTGGCGAGGATGCCGGGGGTCTCGCCCGGGTAGTCGAGGCCGGTCGGCGAGCCGATCCCGAATTTGCGCAGGTAGGAGTAGAGGACCTTGTTGGCCTGGGCCTGCGTCTTGCCCAGTTCGCCGGTGGCCAGGATGGTGCCGATGTTGCTGGACTTGGCGAGTACGCCGTTGAGCGTCAGGTACCAGGTGGGGTGGTCGATGTCGTCCTTGAAGAGCCGGTCGCCGCGGTGCAGCCGGTTGGGGACGGTGACATGGGTGCCCGGGGTGGCGGCCCCCTCCTCCAGCACGGCGGCCATGGACATGACCTTGCTGGTGGAGCCGGGCTCGTAGACGTCCTGGAGGGCCGCGTTGCCCAGCGACGCCGCGTCGGCCTGCGAGAGGTCGTTGGGGTCAAAGCCGGGTGCGTTGGCCATGGCGAGGACCTCGCCGGTCCTGGTGTTCTGGACGACCACATAGCCGCGGTCGGCCTTGGACTTCTTCACCTGGTCGGTGATGGCCTGCTGCGCGGCCCACTGGATGTCGCGGTCGATGGTCAGCTCGATATCGGACCCGGGTACGGCCGGGACCTCCTCGGTGCCCGCGGTGGGCACCCGCCGGCCGCCGGCCTGGGCGTACCTGATCTTGCCGTCCTCGCCCGCGAGTTCCTTTTCCAGCTGCGATTCGAGGCCGCCCGCGCCCTTGCCGTCGGCGTTGACGTAGCCCAGTATCCCGGCGGCGAGCCCCCCGTTGGGGTAGACCCGTTTGGTGGTCGCCTCCTGGAAGATCCCGGCCAGCACATTGGCTCCCGGGCCGCCGTTCGCCCGGTCCTTGCCCGCCTTCTCGGCGAAGACTGACTTGAGGTCCTTGATCTGATTCCAGACCTGCGGGGTCTGCCGGCGGGCCAGGACGACGTAGCGGCCCTTCTTGGACAGCTTCCGGGTCAGTTCGGTGGCGTCGGTACCGAGGATCGGGGCGAGGAGCGCCGCCGCCTGCTGGGGCGCGTCGGGGACCTTGCTGAACTCCGGCGTGAACATCGAGGGGTCGGCGGTGATGTTGTACGCGTCGACGCTGGTGGCCAGGGCGATCCCGCTGCGGTCGGTGATCTCTCCGCGCTCGGCGGAGATCGTGTAGCTGAGGTAGCGGTTCTCCTTGGCCTTGGCCGCATACGCGCTGGCGTCGACGGCCTGGACCTGGAGCAGCCGGACGACGAACGCCAGCATGACGAGCGTCAGGGCGAGGCTGACCAGGCGGAGCCGGGGGCGCGGGTTGCCGAGCCGCAGGGGGCTCGCGGCCCGGCTGCGGGGCCGACGGGGGCGTGGCGCCGGGGAGGAAGGACGGCGGGCGGCGGGCCGGGGGCGCCCCTGACCGCCCG
>NZ_JBEXPH010000216.1:0-12818 GCF_040611955.1 Streptomyces sp. NPDC006510
CGCTACCGTCCAGGCGTGCTGTCGCGCACGACCGGCTCCGCAGGGAGCAGCAGCCCGCTCGCCGGGGCGGCGGCGGGGTCCTCGACGGCGGTGATCAGCCGGTCGACGAGGGCGCGGGCGATGGCGGCCAGGGGCAGGCGCGCGCTGGTGAGGGCGGGCTGGAGCAGCGTGCAGAGCGGGATGTCGTTGAAGCCGGTGACGGCGACGTCGTCGCCGACGGCGAGGCCTGCGGCGCGGACGGCCTGGTAGGCGGTCAGGGCGAGCCAGTCGCTTGCGCAAACCAGGGCGGTCGGGCGGTCGGGGCCGGTGAGCAGGCGCTGGACGGCGTGGGAAAGCGCGGCCGGGTCGTCGTCGGGGACGCCGACCTCGAAGGCGCCGTCGGGTGCGGTGGCCGCGGCCTGCAGGAAGCCGGCCCTGCGGTCGGCGAGCCAGGGCAGGGACGCGGCGGAGTTGAGGTAGCAGATCCGTCGGTGGCCCTGGTCGAGCAGGAGTCCGACCAGTGCGGCGGTGGCGGCGGTGGAGTCGATGTCCACCCAGTTCTGCGGGCGGCCGGGGGCGGTGCGGCCGAAGGCGGCGAACGGGAAACCGGCCTCGGTGAGCACATCGACGCGGGGGTCGTCGTGGACGACGTCGGAGAGGACGAACCCGTCGATCTGGCGGGCCGCGATCAGTCCGTTGAAGGACCTGGCGACCGCTCCGGCGCCCTGCTGGGGGTCGGAACGGAACACCAGGATGCGGTGGCCGACCGCGTCGGCGGCGGTCACCAGCGCCTGGAGGAAGCCGCCCATCAGGGGGTTGGGGTCGGCGGGGTTGTCGGCGGGGGCGGGATAGCCGATGATCTTGCGGGTGCCGGTGCGCAGGCTGCGGGCGGACTGGTCGGGCTGGTAACCGAGTTCGTCGATGGCGGCGGTGACCCGGGCGAGGGTGGTGGCGCGCAGCCGGTGAGGTGCGTTGAGGGCGTTCGAGACGGTCTGTCGGGAGACTCCGGCCGCGTGTGCGACGTCCTCGATGGTCACCTGTCGAGCGGTCATCATTCCTCTGTGGTCGGCGGGCTGGGGGCGGGGGGTGGCTCCCCCCAGCCCGCGGTTGTCAGTGCCCGCGGGTCAGGGTGAGCAGGCCACCGGTCGGCACCGTCACCGAGTTCACCCCGGCGACGAGGTCGAGCACGGTCTCGGACAGGATCTCACCACGGCAGTCCTGGACGCGCGCGAGGGCCTGTTCCGGTCGGGGGGCGGTCAGGAGCACAGCGGGGTCGCCGTCCGCGTTGGCGACGAGCAGGGTCTGCGGGCCGTCCGCGGCGTGCCGGTCCGGGAGGGCGACGGGCAGCGGTGCGTAGCGTGCGACCACGGTGGTGCGGTGGTTGCGGGCGCGGACCAGGGGGTAGCCCAGGTCCGGCCGGGCGGGTTCCAGGACGCCGAGCTGGAGGACGTCGGCGTACCGGCGGGAGACGCCGAGCCAGAAGCGCAGGGTGGCGAGCTGGTCGGGGCTTTGGGCGGCGAGGTCGACGGAGATCTGCGGCACCGAGAACAGGGCGTTGACGAGGTGGACGGCGACGGACTCGGGCGTCTCGGTGGAGTTCCACGTGATCATGTCGGCATGGACGGCGAGTGGGCCCGCGGTGAGGCGGCAGTCGACGGTGCGCTGGCGGTTCTCGGCGGGGCTGAGCGGGCAGTCGGTGGCGCGGACCATGGTGGCGTACGGCCACAGCCCCGGGCTGACGTACGGCTGGCGGTGCTCGACGATCACGTCGGGCCGGGTGCGGCGCAGGCGGGCGTCGAGGTCGGCGAGCAGCTGGAGCAGGCCCTCGTGGACGGTGGTGCGGTCGGCGCCGGCCGGGGCGGGCGGGGGGTCGGTGACGGCGAAGCGGTCGATGAAGTCGAGTTTCAGACCGTCCATGTCCCACTGTTCGACGGCGCGGGAGACCTTCTCGACGAGGTAGGCGCGGACCTCGGGGTGGCGGGGGTCGAGCACGGCCGCGTCCAGGTGGGGCTCCTCGCGAAGGATCATGCCCTTGAAGCGGTCCCAGGTTTCGTTGTGCCGGCCGATGAACGGCAGTGCGTACCACAGGAGGTAGGCGAGGCCGAGCCGGTGGACCTCGGCAACGTGGGCCGCGGGGGCGGGGAAGGCCGCCGGGTTGGGCTCCCAGTCGCCGCAGTGGCCGTAGCCGCGAGCGCGGTCGGTGGTCTGCCAGCCGTCGTCGACGATGATGCTCTCGCAGCCGACGGCCGCGGCGAGGGCCGCCTGGTGTTCGACGGCGGCGGTGTCGACGTTCTGGTGGAGGCTGTACCAGGTGGAGTAGGCGGGCATCCGTGCGGCGGGGGCGACGCCGGGGTGTTGCAGGCCCTCGGCCCACCAGGCGGTGACAGCCTGCAGGGTGGCGGCGAAGTGGCGGCCGCTGAGGTCGAGGCGCAGCCGCAGCGGCGGCCCGTCCGGGGTGAGGTCCTGTTCCAGGGTGAAGGCGAACTCGCTGCTTTCCTCCACCACGCCGGCGCCGACGCGCACGGGTGCGGAGGTCTCGCCGGCGGCGGCGGTGCACAGAGCCCGGTCGTCGGCGCCGACCAGACTGGCGACGGGGGCGTCCAGGGCGAGCGAGACGGTCCGGGGGGCGATCCAGGACGGCGGCAGCCAGTGGGAGGCGTTGGTGTCCGGGGTCCAGTAGGCGGTGGCACCGAGGCAGGGGACCCGCCATTCGGCGCGGACGGTGGCCGCGGTCACCGTCGTGACTTCAATCAGGGCCACGCCGTCGCCGACCGGGGTGACGACGGTCTCCAGCCGGTCGCAGCCGAGCCCGGTGAGGTGGACGGTGAGCGGGGCTCCGGTGGAGTCGAACAGGCCGGTGGCGAGCTGCCGGTGGCCGATGGTGTCGGGAGTGGCCACGGTCGGCGTATTCGGGCGCCACACCGGGACGGGCTGCTGCGGGGCGGCGTCCGGCTCGGCGGGCACGTGTGAACTCCCGGTGTGCTCGCCGACGGGGCGTGGTTCGGTGGTCATGGTGGTCACTCCTTGGTGGCCCCGGCCAGCAGGCCGGAGATGAACTGGCGTTGCAGGACGAGGAAGAGGGCCATCACGGGGAGGGCGGCGATGCCAGCGGCGAGCAGGACCTGCGCGTAGTTGGTGGTCGACAGCCCCTGCAGAGTGGCGGTGGCCACGGGCAGTGTGTACATCTCGGGGCTGCGCAGCGCGATCAGCGGCCAGACGAACTGGTTCCAGCTGCCGAGGAAGACGAACAGCGCGAGTGCCGCGATGACCGGCCGGTTGACCGGGATGACGATCCGCCACAGCACCCGCAGTTCGCCGGCGCCGTCGACGCGGGCCGCGTCCAGGAGTTCGTCGGGCATGGAGCGTAGTGCCTGCCGCATCAGAAAGATGCCGAACGGGGTGACCAGACCGGGCAGGATGATGGACTGGTAGGAGTCGATCAGGCCCAGTTCCATCATCATCTGGAAGATCGGGATCAGCATCACCGTGTCGGGGATGACCAGCGTGCTGAGCAGCAGGACGAAGAACAGATTGCGCCCGCGGAACTCGAACTTGGCGAAGGCGTAGCCGGCCAGGACGGAAACGGCGACGGCGCCGATCGTCTGGACGCCCGCCACCAGCAGGGTGTTGAGCAGGACCCGGGTGAGTCCGATGGACTCCTCGAGCCCGTGGAGGTTCTCCATGAGGTGGCCGCCGGGCAGCAGTTTCGGCGGCCAGGAGAACACGTCCTTGTCGTCCTGGGTCGCAGCGATGGCGAGCCAGTAGAACGGGCCGACGCAGAGCCCGAAGGCGCCCGCGAGCAGCAGGGTGAGCAGGGGGCCTCGGGGCTTCACCGGCGCTCTCCCATCAGGCGGACCTGCAGGATGCCGAGCACCGACACGATCAGCGCGAGCGCGTAGGCGATGGCCGAGGCGTAGCCGAAGTCGAAGTACTTGAAGCCGTTGTTGTAGAGGTACATGGTGACCGTCAAGGTGGCGTTGTCGGGGCCCCCGCCGGTGAGGACGTACGGCTCGTCGAAGAGCTGCAGGGTGCCGATGGTGGAGAGCACCACCGTGAGGAGCAGGATCGGCCGCAGTTGGGGAAGAGTGATGGAGACGAAGCGGCGGATGGGTCCCGCGCCGTCGACCATCGCGGCCTCGTACAACTCGTTGGGAATGCCCTGCAGGCCGGCGAGGTACATCACCGCGTTGTAGCCGGTGTAGTGCCAGGTGATGACGAGGACGACGCTCACGCGGGCCCAGGAGGGGCTGCCGAGCCAGTTCACCCGGTCGACGCCGAACAGGGAGAGGACCCAGTTCAGCAGCCCGGCGTCGCGGTTGAGGATCACGGAGAACATCACGCCCGCGGCGACCAGGCCGGTCAGCGAGGGGACGAAGACGCCGAGTCGCCAGAGCGGGCGCAGCCAGACCTTGGTGGAGTTGAGGGCGAGGGCGACGAGCAGGGCCAGGCCCAGCATCAGCGGCACCTGGACGACCAGGATCAGCGCGGTGTTCTTCAGCGCGGTCCAGAACAGCGGATCGTCCAGCAGGCGCCGGTAGTTGGCGAGTCCCGTGAAGTGCCGGTCGTCGCCGTTGCCGTTGGTGAGGCTGATCCAGAGCGAGGAGACGATGGGGTACGCCTTGAAGATCGCGAAGCCCAGGACGGCGGGCATGATCAGCAAGTACGGGACGGAGCCGCGGGTCAGCAGTCGACGTCGCCCCGGGCGGGCGCGGCCGATGTGCGGGGGGATGCCGCGGTCGGCCGGGGTGACGGTGCCGGGAGCGTGTTCGGGCGGGGCGAGGGACATGGTGGTCAGGCCGCCTGCTGCCGGCCGGTCTGCTGGGCGAGCCGTTCGGCGGCGTCCCTGAGGGCGTCGGCCGGATCAGCGTCCTTGACCAGCACCTGGCTCTGGGCGTCACTGGCGAGCTTGAGAGCACGGGTGTAGTCGCCGGTGAAGTTGGTGGCTTCGGATCCGGAGCCGAGCGAGTCGACGAAGGACTTCAGCACCTTCTGGCCGCCGTAGAAGGGGTGAGGCGCGCTGAACTTCGGATCGTCGTACGCCGCGCTGAGGGCGGGGAAGACTCCACCGGAGGTGAACATCCGGTTGGTCTCGACGGGCTTGGTGAGTGCGTACTCGATGAATCGCCAGGCTGCCCGGCGGCGCTTGCTCGATGCGGAGACAGCCAGGTAGGTGGAGTTGACGATGGCGCTGCGACCGCCCCCGGGAACGGCGGCAGGAGGCTGCATGACACGCCATTTCCCCTTCTGGCCGGGGAACTTGGTGGCCAGGTACTCGACGGCCCAGGCGGGGTCCGGGGAGGTGGCGAGCTTCCCCTGGCTGAGCAGGCGCTTCCTGGTGCCCTGGCCCGCGGTGTCGGCGAGCAGGCCGCCGTCGTTGAGCCGCTTGATGACGGTGAGGGCCTGGACGGCCTCCGGGGAGGCGAGCGTGATCTTGCCTTCCTGGTTGAAGTAGAAAGCGCCCTGAAGCTGCATCAGGTTCTGGAAGAAGTCCATGTCCGGGGTGGTGCCGGGCTTGTCGAGCCCGAGCAGTTGGGCGCCGGTGGCGGCGAGGATCTCCGGTCCGGCGGCGATCAGGTCGTCCCAGCTGCTGATGTCCGCGGGGTCGACACCGGCCTTGTCGAAGTAGTCCTGCCGATAGAACAGACCGAGCGGGTTGACCTCCCACGGGAGGGCGTGGGCGGCCTTGTCCTTGCCTATGACGGTCGGCCACAGCCCCTGGGCGAAGTCGCTCCTGTACCGGTCGGCCCCGAGTCTGGACAGGTCGGCGAGGCCGTCGGGGAACTTCTCCAGGTAGCCGGGCAGGTAGTCGACGCCGATGTGCAGGACGTCGGCGAGACCCTTGCCGCCCGATGCGAGGCCGACAGTGATCTTGTCCCAGATGGCCGGGTTGCCGACGTCCTGGACATCGACCTCGATGCCGGGGTTGTCCCGCTCGAAGGAGGGGACGACGCCGCGCAGGGCCTCGGCCGCAGTGGTCCAGCTCCAGACGGTGATCCGACCGCTGTCGCCGTCGCCGCCGGTGGCGCCGCTGCCCGATCCGTTGCCGCCGCAGGCGGCCAGGCCGAGTCCGGCGGTGGAGGCGGTGGCGAGCTGGAGCAGCCGGCGGCGGCTCAGTTGATGGGACATGTCGGCTCCTGGGGATAGTGGGTTGTGCGGTGAGTGAGGGTGTGCAGTGCCTCGGCGAGCAGGTCGGCCGCGGCGCCCGGGGTAGAGGTGTGGGGAGAAAGTCGGATCCACTCGTCGCGACGGGTGGTGATCAGGCCGGCCGCTTCGAGGGTGCGGTGGACGGTGGCGGGGTCGTGGCCGGGCAGGCGGAAGGCGCCGATGCCGGCGCGCTCGTGGGGGCCGAGTCCGTCCAGCAGGACGTCGGCGCCGGCCCGCCGTGCACGGTCGAGCAGATCGGCAAGGGTGATGCGGATACGGGCGCCGACTGCGGCCGGGCCGCCCCGGTCGAACAGGACGTCGATGGCCGCGCCGATGGCCGCGGCGGCCGGGAAGTCCGGGTTGGTGGCGAGGTGGGCGGCGGCCCCGGGCAGCGGTGGCGCCGGATGCCGAGGCGCGAAGGGCTCCGCGACGCCGGCCCAGCCACCGAGCCCGGGAGCCAGGTGCTCGGCGCACCGGTCGCGGATCAGTAGCAGCGCGGCCCCCCAGCCGGCCCGTAGCCACTTCTGGCCGCCGCTGACGAGGATGTCGGCGGCGTCCACTTCGAGCGGGACGGAGCCCAGGCCCTGGATGGCGTCGACGATCAGCAGCCGGCCGGGCCCGAGGACCTCCTTGAGGGCGGCGAGCGGTGCCAGGTGGCCGGTGAGCGAGTCGACGGCGCTGACGGTGAGGGCGGTGACGTCGGGAGTGAGGTGGCGGCGCAGGAGGTCGGGGGTGATGTGCCGCTGGCCGTCCGGGTCGACGAGGCGGACCGCCGGGCCGCCGCGGCCGGCGAAGCGGAGCCAGGGGTAGAGGTTGGCGGGGAACTCGTCGCGGGGCACCAGGACAGTACCGGGGCCGTGGAGTGCGGCGGCCACGGTGAACAGGCCGTTGCTGGTGGACGGGGCGAGGGCGATCTCGTGCCGACGGGCGTCGAGCAGCCGGGCGGCCGAAGTCTGGGCGGCGTCGCTGAGGGCGAACAGCCGGTCGAGGTCGGCGGGGTCGAGGCGGGCGGCGAGTGCGGTCGTGGCGGTGAGCGCGGCGGCGGCCGGGCGGGAGAGCGGGCCGATCCTGGCGTAGTCGAGGTAGCCCGCCCCAGGACCGGGGGCGGGAGCCGGACCGGAGACCGCGGGGGTGGCGGCTTCGGGTGTGCGATGAATTTGATCGTTCAAAAATCTGCCCTAACAGAGCTCGATGCGCGCACTTTCAGGAATTTGAAGGTTCACATTAGAGAGATCGGATCGACCCGGCAAGACGTTCAGCGCAACTACTTTCCAGCGAGTCGGCCGGTCGGCCCCGCGCGGGCGGGCGGCATGCGCAAGCCCGTCCCGGTCGCGTGGATCCGGTACGGCGCCCGCCCGCGTGATGGCGTGGAACCGCATCCACCCCCGACTGGCCATCCGCTCGACATGGACCAGCCGCACCGGTGAACTCCCCGGTTCGCAACAACATCAGCCGGTGCTGACCGACATCGATGCCAATGGCATCGGCCCTGAAGGAGTAGTCGCAGGCCGGATTCGCTCCTGGGGACGACAGCATGGTGATGGTACGGATTCTCGTCCGTGCGGGCCTCGGTTGCTGCCCCCGAGCCGTCATGATGCCTTGGCGATCCCGGCTGCGGCCGCGGCGAGGACGTCGTCGAACAGGGCGAGGACGCTGCCGCCGACGGCCGGGAGAACCATGCCGCGCTCGGTCGTCAGGTCACCTCTCCGGCGAACTCCTGGACCCGGTGACGCAAACACACTCTGCGGGTCGGCAGGGTCTCGCGGTGCACGGGACGCCGACGTCCCGGCCCGAGCAGATCGGCTGCACGGCCGCGGCCGTCGGGAACGCGGGTGCCTTGCCGGCGACCCAGGACGGCCGCTCCTCGCGGCAGGGGTGGCGAGTTCCCGTCCGCCGACCGTGAACCGGACATGAACGAACGCCTGCGGCAGCTCGGAGAAGCGGCGACGTACGACGGTGTGCGATGCCTGGGCCTACGGAACGGAGGCCGATCCGAGGGCAGCGGAAAGGGACTTGTGGTACGACACGCGGCGACGCGCTGACGTCCCGCACACCATCCACCCATATTTTGCGCGACCGTCACCTCGGCCCACTTTCCTCAAGCCCGGGTCCTCTTGAATACTCCGTCTGCCCCTCTCCGTGGACGGACATCACCGAAGCAACAGGAGGATCCCCACAGCCATGACCGAAATCAATCGGCGTCGCTTCCTTCAAATCGCCGGAGCCACCACGGGGTTCGCCGCCCTGTCCGGCTCCATCGACCGCGCCGCCGCCATCCCGGCGGCGCGCCGCAGCGGAACCGTCCAGGACATCGAACACATCGTCGTCCTCATGCAGGAGAACCGTTCCTTCGACCACTACTTCGGGTCGATGAAGGGCGTCCGGGGCTTCGGAGACCCCCGCCCGGTGACACTGCCCAGCGGCAAACCGGTATGGCACCAGGCGAGCGGCGGCAAGGAAACCCTGCCCTACCACCCGGACGCCGATGACCTGGGCATGCAGTTCATCGCGGGCCTCGACCACGACTGGGCCGGCGGCCACAACGCGTTCAACAACGGCAAGTACGACAACTGGATACCCGCCAAGGGCACCGGCACCATGGCGTACCTGACTCGGGACGACATCCCGTTCCACTACGCCCTCGCCGACAGATTCACCATCTGCGACGACTACCACTGCTCGTTCATCGGTGCGACCGACCCGAACCGCTACTACATGCTCTCCGGACACGTCGGCAACGACGGCACCGGCGGCGGCCCGGTCCTCGGCAACCAGGAAGCGGGCTACGGCTGGACGACGTACGCCGAACGCCTTGAGAAAGCAGGCATCTCCTGGAAGGTGTACCAGGACATCGGCGACGGTCTCGACGCGGCCGGCGGCTGGGGCTGGATCAACGACGCATACCGCGGCAACTACGGCGACAACTCCCTGCTGTACTTCAACAACTACCGCAATGCCAAGCCCGGCGACCCCCTTTACGAAAAAGCCCGCACCGGCACGAACGCCAAGGCAGGAGACGGATACTTCGACATCCTCAAAGCCGACGTCAAGGCCGCCAGACTGCCGCAGATCTCCTGGATCGCCGCACCCGAAGCGTTCTCCGAACACCCCAACTGGCCTGCAAACTACGGTGCGTGGTACATCTCGCACGTCCTTGACGCACTCACCTCGAACCCCGACGTATGGAGCAGGACCGCCCTGTTCATCACATACGACGAGAACGACGGCTACTTCGACCACGTCGTGCCGCCCTACCCGCCGGCCTCCGCCGGCCAAGGCCTGTCCACCGTCGACACCACACTCGACCACTACAAGGGCAGTATCGGATACGCCGCAGGCCCCTACGGCCTCGGACAGCGCGTCCCGATGATCGTTGTCTCGCCATGGTCCACCGGCGGATACGTCTGCTCCGAGACCTTCGACCACACCTCGATCCTGCGCTTCATGGAGAACCGGTTCGGAGTGAAGGAGACCAACATCTCACCATGGCGGCGCGCCATCTGCGGTGACCTCACATCCGCCTTCGACTTCTCCCTCAAGATCACGGACCCGGCTGACCTGCCGGACACTGCGGGCTACGCCCCGCCGGACCGTGACCGCCACAACAGCTACGTACCGAGGCCACCCGCCCAGGGCACCCTGCCCCGGCAAGAGGCAGGGGCGCGGCCGAGCCGCCCGCTCTCCTACGCTCCCTACGTCGACGGGGCCGCAGACCTCACGACCGGCAAGTACAAGCTGACGTTCAGTGCAGGGGACCAAGCGGGCGCCGCCTTCCAGGTGCGCTCCCAGAAGCGCACCGACGGCCCGTGGACGTACACGGCGGCAGCCGGGAAGCCCGTTTCCGACAGCTGGAACTCGGTGTACTCCGGCGGCAGTTACGACCTCACAGCCCACGGCCCGAACGGCTTCCTGCGCACCTTCAAGGGCAACAACAAAGCCGCCGAGCCGGAGGTGACGGCACGCCACGACGTCGGCAACCTGAAGCTCACCCTGACCAACCCGTCGACCGCCGAGGCGCACCTCACCGTGGCCAACGCGTACGGCGGCGGGCGTCAAACCTACACGGTCCAGGCCGGCGCCACCGTCGTGCAGAGCATCGACCTGCGCGCCACCAAGCGCTGGTACGACCTGACGGTCGTCGTCGAGGGCAACGCCGGATATCTGCGGCGCCTGGCCGGGCACGTCGAGAACGGTCAAGCCGGCGTGAGTGACCCGGCCATCGCAACCGTGTGAGACCCGCACCCCACCACCCGGCGGACGGAGGGGCGCATACCCGGAGGATGACGAGGCATCAGCGATTCATGCCATCTGGTACTTCAACACGTGTTTGACAGATCGTCAGAATCCTATTGCACGTGACAGCGCACGCTGTTCGGTTGACCGCCCGCCAGACGCAGGTACATCGGCAGCTCCGCCTCGGTCGCCTGCCTGGGCGGCAGCCGCTCGGAGGCAGAGGGATGTGATGTTCCTGCCGATCCGGCTCGGGTGCGAGTTGGCACCCGGGATCCGCCGGAGCGCGTACGGAATCCGCGACGCGAGCTTGGCGGGTGGCTCAACCGCGCTGAGCGCGGATGAGGTCGCGGTACCACGCGAAGGACGCCTTCGGGGTGCGGACCTGGGTGTCGTGGTCGACGTGGACGAGACCGAAGCGCTGGTGGAAGCCCTCGGCCCATTCGAAGTTGTCGATCAGGGTCCAGGTGAAGTAGCCGCGCACGTCCACGCCCTGGGCCACGGAGGCGTCGACGGCCTGGAGGTGGGTGTCCAGGTAGTCGATGCGGTCGAGGTCGAGGACGGCGCCGTCCGCGTTGACGACGTCCTCGACCGAGCAGCCGTTCTCCGTGATGTAAACCGGCGGGAGTGCCGGGTAACGCTCCTTGAGGCCGACGAGCAGTTCCCGTAGGCCGTCGGGGACGACGGGCCAGTCGAAGGCGGTGCGGCGGTAGCCCTCGATGGGGGCCTCATCGAACGGCAGCCCCTCGGACGTCGGCGCCTGGATCCGGGTCGGGTTGTAGTAGTTGATGCCGAGCGCGTTCAAGGGGGCCGAGATCAGTTCGAGATCGCCGTCCCGGACGGAGCCGCCGAGGGTCGTGTCCGCGCCGAAGGCCGACAGGTCCGGGTAGGTGCCCGTGAGGATCGGGTCGTTGAACAGGCGGTTGTGCAGGTTGTCGTAGGCTCGCGCGGCGGCGCGGTCGGCGGGGGAGTCCGAAGCGGGCCAGACCGGGGTGCAGTTGTTGGCGATCATCACCTGGAGGCCGCGCGCCCGCAGCTCCCTCAGCGCCAGGCCATGGCCGAGCAGTTGATGGTGGGCGACCGGCAAGCAGTCCAGGAACAGGGTGCGGCCCGGCGCATGAGTGCCGAGACCGTAGCCCCAGACCATGTGGATGAACGGTTCGTTGAGTGTGATCCACTTCTGGACGCGGTCGCCCAGCCTGTCGGCCATGATGGCGGCGTACTCGGCGAAGCGGTGCGCGGTGTCGCGGTTCAGCCAGCCGCCGCTGTCCTCGAGGCCCTGCGGGAGGTCCCAGTGGAACAGGGTCGGGACAGGTTCGATGCCGCGGGCGAGCAGGCCGTCGACCAGCCGGTCATAGAAGTCCAGACCCCGAGTATTGACCTCACCCGTGCCGGTCGGCTGGATCCGGGGCCAGGCGATGGAGAAGCGGTAGCCGGTGAGGCCAGCCTCGGCCATCAGCGCGATGTCCTCCTCGTACCGGTGGTAGTGGTCGCAGGCCACGTCACCGGTGTGCCCGTCGCGGACTGTGCCGGGCCGGGCGGCGAAGGTGTCCCATACCGAGGGTCCGCGGCCGTCCTCCTTGGTGGCGCCCTCGATCTGATACGACGCCGTCGAGGCGCCCCAGATGAAGTCCGCGGGGAGATGGTTCAGTGTCACGCCTAACCTCCTGAAACATGAGCGGGGCTCACGTTAACCTGTTCGATGGGATGATGGAAGCGTGAATCAAGATCGCACCGCAGGGTCGCTGCGCCGAATGCCGGTCCAGAAGCGCAGCGCCGAACGCTTCGAACGGCTGCTGGACGCCTGCGCCGAACTCCTGGACGAGGTCGGCTATGCAGGGCTGACCACCAAGGAGGTGGCCCGCAGGGCCGAGGTGCCCATCGGTACCCTTTATCAGTTCTTCTCCGACAGGGAGGGGCTGATCGGTGCGCTCGCCGCCCGCAATCTGGAGTCCTTCTTGGGGCGGGTCGCGGACCGGCTGGAGCGAGAGGAACCCGAAGGCATCTCGGGCATCGTGGATGTGACCGTCGACGAGTTCGTCACCATGCGCCGGACGATCGCCGGTTTCGGCGTGGTCGACTTCGGCGCGGTGGGACAGGACCACATCCTGGAGCCGACCCTGGACAACAACACCGCGGTCGCCGGCAGGCTGCGCTCACTGACCGCTTCCCTGACCGGGGCCCAGGACAACGCCGAATTCGAGGTCGCGGTGCGGGTGGCCCTGGAGTGCGCGGACAGCGTGCTGAAACTCGCCTTCCGTATCGATCCGCAGGGCGACGCCCAGCTGATCGCTGAGTGCAAACGAGTCCTCAACAGCTATCTGAACGATCGACGCCGGTGACTGGCAACTAGGGAGCGTATTCGGTTGCGATCAAGGGGCCGCTCGTGTGAGGTCCTTGATCCAGATCATGGAGGCCCGGAGGTGGAGTCCGGCGAGGTAGCTCCCCGGGGTCTTGTCGTAGCG
>NZ_JBEXPH010000217.1:0-12743 GCF_040611955.1 Streptomyces sp. NPDC006510
GTCCAACTGGCACCTCAAACACACCCACCACCGCAACCCACCCCGACCACCAGCCAGAACAGTCACACTCATCCCGCCCACCAAACCCGCCAGCAGACGCCAGAAAAACACCTAAATCACCGGTATTGGCTTTAGCCCGTACCTGTCCTTCTCCGGATCCGCTTCCTGCGGCCGTGCTTCTCTCGGGTCTTCTCCTGCACAGATTCCAGGTTCCCGACGCCGCCGGACTACCCCTGCACTCGTGGGACATGATCCTCCCCGGCCCAACCGGACCCGTCCGCCTTTCCGACTCCGGACCGCCTGGTCCTCGCCGCGCACGGACGCCACGACCCCGGCCGCGCCTCCCACCCCGACGACGCAGCAGTCCGTGCGGTCCCTGCGGGCCGTCGCGCTCCTGCCCGATGCATGCTTCGTCCTGTACGTGCCGTAGGAGCACCCGGCTCTCACCTGAGTACCTGGTACTCACCGACCCGCTGACCGTTGCGTTCGGATTCATCGCCACCGCGGGACAGTTCGTCCAGTGGGTGCGGTGGCAGTGAGCCCGGTCCGCCCGTCCGACCTCGGGAGCAGGATGGGCGGACCCCATGCTCGGCTGGGGACACTGGGCCAGCCGCGGTGAGCGGTGGCAGGAAGGACAGTCGTGGGCCGCCCCTGTCATAGGCGCTATTAGACGATTGGGGCGACGACGCCGACGGTGTTGCAGTCCTTGCGGATCAGGAACGGCAGCCCCTGTTCCAGGGCGACGAGCACGGCAACTGTGCCGGCCGTCTCTATGTTTGTCGCTCGGCAGACCTTCGCGACGCCGCAGCCACCGTGATCGTCACCCTGCATCAGGACACCGTGGGCCTCTGTGAAGAACCCGCAGGCGAGGGCGTGCCCGTCGTCGCCCTCGGCGAACGATGCCTCGCTCCAGGCGATCGGGCGATCAGCGACGCTGACGGGCTCGTTGCCAGGTGGCGCTCTCCACGAAGAAGTTGTCGAAGCGTTCTTGCGAATCGAGGAGTTCCCGCGGATCGGCCGTGCCCTTGCCGACGCGGTCGAGCAGCCGGAAGTAGTCGAAGCGCTCGACGCCGGGGGTGATGACGATCAGTACGTCGGCGCCCGCGTCGGGTTCGGCGGCGAAGGCGTGCGGCAGTCCTGGCGGCACGAGGAGGAAGTCCCCCTCGTCCGCGGTGATCACACTGTCCCCGGCCAGTGCCTGAAGCCGGCCGCCGAGCACGAAGAAGAGCTCTGCGGACCCGGTGTGGCGGTGAGGCGAGGCTCCGTCGGTGCCCGCGGTCAGGGTCACCCGCTGGGCGCTCACGGCCCCGCCGGTGGTACTCGCGTCAGCAAAGAGCCGCACGGTGCTGTCGGCGCTGCCCAACAGCTCGGCCTCGGCATCCCGGACCAGGATTCCGCCCTGGGTATTGGAAGTGATCAAGGACATACGCCCCTCCAGTCGTCAGAACCGCATCCGGTCCCGGACGCAAGCCGGGTCGCGATCGGCAGAAGTGATTCCGCGTCGAATAGTACGACAGCTAACTATCAGCCGTCGAATAAGATGGAGACGTGACGAAGGAAGACGGGACCAAGCCGGGCGTGGCTACCGAGACGCGCCAAAGCCCCAAAGACGCTGTCGATCAGATCCTCGACCAGTGGCGCAGGGAACGGCCGGACCTGGACCTGTCGGCGGTGGGGGTCTTCGGGCGGCTGGGTCAGCTCTCGCTCCTCCTCACCCCCATCCTCGAAGGGGTCTTCGCCCAGCACGGGCTGCGACGGGGTGAGTTCGATGTCCTGGCCGCACTGCGCCGATCCGGACCTCCGTACACCCTGATCCCGTCCGCCCTCGCGAAGACCCTGATGCTCTCCCGTGCCGGCATGACCAACCGCCTGGACCGCCTGGAGGCAGACGGCCTGGTGGAACGCCGCCTCGATCCCACCGACCGCCGCAGTTTCCGTGTCGCACTCACCGACCGCGGCCACGAAGTCGTCGACGCCGCGGTCACCGACCACGCCGCCAACGAATCCCGCCTCCTCTCCGCCCTCACCCCCGACGAACGCCAAACCCTCGACCACGCCCTGCGCACCCTGCTCCAGACGATCGAGTAGGGCCGAGCGACCCTAGCGGCGAGGGCACGGCCGGGCGAACGCGGCTGACGGCGAGATGGTGTCGACTGAGTTGAAGTGGCTCTGGTCGCCCTTTGCCGGGTAGACCCCGCCGTTTTCGACAGGGGGAACGGGAGCCACTCGGGCAACGGGAATGAGAGCCGCGCTGCTCCATCGGTGAAGGGAATGAAGTGCGGCAGCGGGTTGGGGGTGGAAGTGCCTGTGGCGGGTTTATGGGGGGCGAGCCGGTGGCTTGTGGGTCCGGGCCCTGCTAGCTCGTGTCCCTGACAGGCGCGGTCTGGAAGGGCCCGGCACCGTTCTGCGGCAAATCAATCGCTGATGTCGGGTAGGGGGTGGCCAGCCCGCAGGATTCGACGCAGATGCACAACCGAGGCAGATGACAGGGCTGCTTCACGTAGCGGCGGAGTCTCCCTGCTGCGGGCTCCCCCAGGGCGCTCGGGCTGGCCTTGACGCCCACGTCAAAGCGTATCTTCGGGAAAGTTGCTGCCGCACACCCTGCGGCAGTCGCCCCCTCACAGAGTGGAACACACGATCATGCCCCCTGCATCTGATTCCGGCGACCGCGCAGCGCTGCTCAAGCACGACCGGCGCTTCTTCGACGCGCTGGTCGCCGCCGACACGGCCCGCTTGGGCGAGCTGCTGGCAGACGACTTCATCCTGGTCAGCATCGAGGACGGTTCGGTAGTCCCCCGATCCGCCCTGCTCGCCGCGGTCTCCTCCGGAACCGTCACATTCCCCGCCATCGAGTCCTTCCCCGAGGAGGCTGTCGTCCGCAGTATCGGCGACATCGGCATCGTCATCGGGCGGACCAGCATGAACTTCGTCAACTCCGATGGCACCACCTTCACCGCCGGAAGCCGCTACACCCACGTCTTCACAGCGGACTCCGCCGCAGGATGGCGTCTCGTATCCGCTCAAGGCACCCGGATCGCGTTCACCGACGCGTGAAAATGCAGTGAACGTGGCCTGGAACCCCGCTACACAACCTTCATTGAGGGCATTTCAGCTCTTTCGTCGCGCTGGTCTTGACCGGGAAGAACTGGTGGAGGCAAGGTCGCTGCCCCACAGCCGGGCCCAGCGGTTGAGATGATCAGACCCGCGGGGTCTCTGCACCAGGTGCGTGAGCTGTCGGTTCAACCTTCTGCGCCCGGAGGCCTGGAGGTTGGCGGGTTGGCGGTGAAGTGCCTGAATCGCCACGATCGCGACGCCGTTGGCATCGGTGCAGCAGATCGTCTTGTGTGCCGCGCTCGCGGACCGACGACACCGACCGGTGCCGGCCTGCGGCATCCCGAGCGGCTTGGCTTCGCGACCAAGCCCCAGTTGCCTGCCCGGATGGTGATGAGGGCACTGGACGCGGGGACGCCCGTCCGTAGTTCCCATTAATCTGATGCTACGGCTTCATGACGTCTTCCTCTGACAGCACGGCCCCGCCCAGACTTCCATGTCGAGGACGTGGGCGCCCAGTCGATCCCGGATGATGCCGACGCTGACCGCGCCGGTGGTGAGGGGCTTCTTGCACCAGATGCAGGCACGGCCGACGGACTGGTCCCACGTCAACGTCCCCGGGTCGGGGAGCGGCCTGGGTGCCCGACCATCGGCTGCGGCCGTCAAATGAACTTCCCCTCGTACGGGACGGGCCTCGGGCGCAGCGCCCCGCTCGCCGGCTCGCGTGAGGCATCGGGTGAGGCCGGCGGCGGTGCGCTGAGTAGTTCGTCTGCCGAGGGCACAGCGTCATTCTCCCCGCGTTGGCCGGGTTCTCCAGCGCCGCCCGGAATTCGGCGGTGTCCAGCACCTCCTGTACGCGACCTGCTCCGTACCACGACCCGTTGAACCCGGCATGGCCTGCCGTCCATCACTCACCCGCAGGAGCACCGAATGCCAGCCCTCGAAGGAACCGTGCCGGTGGCCGGTGCACCCTGCTGGTGAGTCTGATGGCGCGGGGCCTGCGCGCGGCACAGTCCTTCTACTCCGACGTCATGGGCTGAACGTTCAGGCCCAGCACGCTCGGCAATGACTTGTCGGTGGCTCTGGCACATGGTGAACCGGTCGCCGGGGTCGGATGCTGCCAAGCCGGTGGCTATCCGGCCGTCTGGACCCCGTACTTCGCCATCAGGGACGCGGACGAGACGGCGGCCCGGATCAGTGAGCGCGGCGCCACGCTCGCCGTCGGCCCCCTCGTCCTGGGTGAGGGCCGCGCCGGGATCGCCGCCGACCGGGACGGCGCCGTGTTCGGATTCTGGGAACGCCCGGGCCCTGACCTGGCCGGTGGGGCGGGGCAGGGCCCCGGTTCGGCTGGACCTCCAGACCCGTGACGCGTTCGACGCCGCCATCTTCTACGCCGAGGTCTTCGACTGGGCCCGGCCGCCCGGCGGCTGCACGGTCGCCTACGCCCAGGACCACATCACGTCCAGGCACAGGGACGCACCGTCGCCACCCTGCACGGCGGAGACGACGAAACCGGCCCGGACCCACGAGTTCGGCCCCGGTGGAATGTCCACTTCCGAGTGAGAGACAGCGAGCAGGCCTCGGCAGCTGCCGTCACGGCCGGAGGCGAATCCTCACCGGTTCCCCCACCCGCCGACGCCCCGGACAACGCGTTCATCATCCGCGACCTCGATGGTGCCCTCTTCGGCACCGAAGTCCTAGCTCAGACACGAGGGAACAAGTAACCCGCCGGTAGGTTCTGGGACCCGTTTCCCGGTGGCGGGACGCCTCGTTGGGCTGTCCGGGTGAATGCCCGGGAGGTCGACGGCAAAGGGGCGGGTGTGCGGCAGGAGTGGTCGCCGGAGGAATTGCTGGCGAGCTGGACCCTGGTGGATGGCGACTGGAAGCTCGTGGCCAACAAGACCGGGCCGACGAGGCTCGGCTTCTGCCTGATGTTGAAGTTCTTCGAGATCGAGGCCCGGTTCCCGGAGTTCATCGAGGAGTTCCCTCAGCCCGCGGTGGAGTATGTCGCGGGTCTGGTGAAGGTGCCGGCGGCGGATCTGGCGAAGTACGACCTGGCGGGCGCGAAACGGCACCGCAAGCAGATCCGTGACGTCCTGGAGTTCCGGCCGCCGACACGCGCTGACGAGGAGTCGCTGACTGCGTGGCTGGCTGCGGAAGTGTGCCCGGTCGAGCTGGTGGAGGACCGGCAGCGCGAAGCCCTGCTGGTGGAGTGCCGTACGCGGAAGATCGAGCCGCCAGGCCCCACCCGTATCGAGAAGGTCCTGGTCGCGGCGCGGGGCAGGTGGGAGCGGGCGTTCTGCGCCCGGACCATCGAGCGCCTGGGAACAGTGGGCAGGGCCCGGCTGCTGGCGCTGATCGCCGAGGGGAACGGCGAGGGCACCGCGCTGCTGGCCGCGCTCAAGCGCGACCCGGGAGCTGTCGGTCTGGACGCCCTGCTGATGGAGATCCTCAAGCTCACGTCGGTGCGGGAACTCGCCCTCCCAGACGGGCTGTTCGCGGACTGCTCGGAGAAGCTGGTGGCCGCGTGGCGGGCGCGGGCGATCAAGATGTACCCCTCGGACTTCCGCGACACGGCGGAGGACGTACGGATCACGCTGCTCGCGGCGCTGTGCTCATCTCGGCAGGCGGAGATCACCGATGCCCTGGTCGACCTCCTGATCGCTCTGGTTCACAAGATCAACACCCGTGCGGAGCGGCGGGTGGAGAAGCAGCTGACGGCGGAGTTGAAGAAGGTCCGGGGCAAGGAGGGGATCCTCTTCAAGCTGGCGGAGGCCGCGGTCGGCAAACCGGACGAGGTCGTGCGGCGGGCGCTGTATCCGGTGGTTGGGGAGAAGACGCTCAAGGACCTGGTGGCCGAGGCGAAGGCGAACGAGAAGGTCTTCAAGGCGAAGGTCCGCACCACGCTGCGCTCCTCCTACAGCTCGTACTACCGGCAGATGCTGCCGCCGCTGCTGAACACGCTGGGCTTCAAGTGCAACAACACCGCCTACCAGCCTGTGATGGACGCCATGAAGTTGCTGAAGAAGTACGCTGGCGTCGACGGCAAGACCCGCTTCTACGACGCCGCCGATGTCGTGCCGATGGACGGCGTGGTGCGCAAGGAGTGGCGGGAGGCGGTCGTCGACGACAAAGGCAGGGCCGAGCGCATCCCGTACGAGTTGTGCGTGCTGGTGGCGCTGCGCGACGCGGTGCGCCGCCGGGAGATCTACGTGGAGGGCGCGGCCCGCTGGGGCAATCCGGAGGACGATCTGCCCGGTGATTTCGAGGCCACCCGTGCGGTGCACTACGCCGCGATCCGCCAGCCGCTGAACCCGCGGGCGTTCATCGCGGATCTGAAGAAGCGCATGACCGCGGCCCTTGACGGGCTCTCGGCGGCGCTCGCGGACGGCTCGGCGGGCGGAGCGAAGGTCACCACCCGCAAGGGCGAGCCGTGGATCACCGTGCCGAAGCTGGAGCCGCTGGCCGAGCCCACCGGTCTCCAGGCGCTCAAGGACGAGGTCGTACGACGGTGGGGAGTCCTCGACCTCCTGGACGTGCTGAAGAACGCCGACTTTCTCACCGGCTTCACCGACGAGTTCTCCTCGGTGGCCGCCTACGAGCGCATCGACCGCGACGTCCTCCAGCGCCGCCTCCTGCTGGCCCTCTTCGCCCTGGGCACGAACATGGGCATCCACGCAATCGTCGCGACCGGCGAGCACGGCGAGAGCGAGGCCGCACTGCGGCACGTGCGCCGGCACTTCATCACCGTCGACAACCTCCGCGCCGCCGTCACCCGGCTGGTGAACGGCACGTTCGCCGCCCGCGATGCCGCCTGGTGGGGGCAGGGCACAGCGTGCGCGTCGGACTCCAAGAAGTTCGGATCCTGGTCCTCGAACTTCATGACCGAGTACCACGCCCGCTACGGCGGCAACGGCGTGATGATCTACTGGCACGTCGAGCGGAAGAACGTCTGCATCTACTCCCAGCTCAAGTCCTGTTCGTCGTCCGAGGTCGCGGCGATGATCGATGGCCTGCTGCGACACTGCACGGACGCCGAGATCGAGTCCCAGTACGTCGACACCCACGGCGCCTCGGTGGTCGGGTTCGCGTTCACCGAGCTGCTCAACTTCCGCCTGTTGCCGCGGTTGAAGAACATCGGCAGCATCCGCCTGTACCGCCCCGACGACACCCCGCCCGGCTGGCCCGCGCTCGGCGCCTCGCTGACGCGGCCGATCCGCTGGGAGCTGATCGAGCAGCAGTACGACCAGATGGTCAAGTACGCCACCGCGCTCCGCCTCGGGACGGCGGAGGCGGAGCAGGTGCTGCGGCGCTTCACCCGCGGTGGCCCCAAGCACCCCACCTATGCCGCGCTCGAAGAACTCGGCCGTGCCGTGCGCACCATCTTCGCCTGCGACTACCTTGCCAGCCCCGGCCTGCGTCGCGAGATTCACGGCGGGCTCCAGGTCGTGGAGAACTGGAACAGTGCGAACACCGTGCTGCACTACGGCAAGGACGGCGCGCTGACCGGCCCGGACAAGGAGCACGCCGAAACGTCGATGCTTGCCCTGCACCTGCTCCAGTCCGCGCTCGTGCACGTCAACACCCTGCTCCTCCAGCAGGTCCTGGCCGAACCGGCCTGGGCGAAGAAGCTGAGCGATGAGGACCGGCGCGGGCTGACCGCGCTGTTCTGGTCCAACGTCAACCCGTACGGCACCTTCCGCCTGGACATGGACAAGCGCCTCGACCTGGGGCTCACCGTCCCGCGCCCACGGGAACCCGGGTGGGCGGGTGCCAGGTGAGAATCCAGCCGGCGGTAAGCGCCGCCGCACCCCCTGCCAGGGCGATTGCACCGCCCGTTCCGATGCCTGCGGCCACCGCGCCGAAGCAGGCCGGGCCGACGCCCTGCAGCGTCATGCTGCCGGAGCCGAGCAGACCGAAGGCCTGGCCCTGGCCATCTGGCGGCAGGGCGTCCAGGAACGGCCGTTGCAGGCCGAGACTGTAGGCGAATCCGAAGCCGCAGAGCAGCAGCAGACACGACGAGACACCCACTCCGGGCTCGGCAGCGAAGCCGACCAGCGGCAGGCCCATCAGCGCAATCAACGGGACCACCAGTCGCTCCCGGGTGGGCGGCCGTAGGAGTCGGCCCACCAGAAGGTCACCGACGAGCATGCCGACCGGCAGACAGCCCATCAGCACCGCGTACCAGCCGGGCGCGAAGTGGCGTCCTCCCGCGTAGGCGACGATCAGACCCTCCGCGCCCGCTACGAACGCGCACGGCAGCCACTGGGCCAGCATCAACCGTCGCACCGACTGTCCGCGCAGCAGCAGCCCGGCACCGCGCAGGCTCGCCCGGACCGCCCCGTCATCGCCCCGAGCGCTGCCGGGTGTGCCACCGAACTCTCCCGGCTGCAGCCGAGGCAGCCCGATGCGGACAGCGAGCGCGCAGCCGAGGTAGAGGGCGGCGCTGACCGCGAGCGCCCGACGCGGGCCGAGTGCCGCGACGGCCGCACCTCCCAGCGCCAGACCGAACAATTGCGCGCCGGAGGCAGCGATGTTGTTCAGCGAACGGCCCAGCACATAGGCGTCGCCGTCCAGTGACTGCGCGACCAGCCGACTCGACGCGCCGTGAAACACCGGTGTGGCGAGGGCGACCAGCGCCACGACACCAAGGCTTGCCACGGTCGGCATTCGCACCAGGGCGAGCAGCAGGGCGGTGGCGCACGTCAAGGCGTAGCCGCCGGTGATGAGCGCGCGGGCCGGCAGCCGATCGGCCAGCGAGCCCAGCAGCAACGAGCCGAACAGCTGCGGGATGAAGCCGATGCCGAAGGCCAGTGCGCTCAGCAGCGCGGAGCCGGTGGACGAGAAGACCAGAACCGAAAACGTGGTGATCCGCAGCGCGTCCGCGGTGATCGCGACGGTGCGGGTCGAGAAGAGCAGCCGGAACCGTGGCTCGGCCAGCACCTCCCGGTAGGTGGCACGGTGGTTACCCTGGGCGGGCTCGGCGGTTGAGGTCATGACGCAGAGCCTCGCCGTGCGCCCACGCCGCTCACCAATGATTCGTCGCTGGACGAATCGGAACAGACGTCCCTCGGTAGCATGACGCGGTGCTCCGCTTCGAAGTCTCCGTCGAGGACCTGCTGCGCAGCCGCTTCGCACTGTCGCCCGCGATGGACCTCTGCTTCCTGCTGCGCTCGCTCGCCGGACAGGACCGGACGCTGCCGCGAGCCTGGGCCGGCCGGCTCCTGCCGGCCTTTGAACGGCTTCGCCGCGAGAGCGAACTGAACGCTGTCCTCGCCCTGCACACCCCGCGATCCGGACCGAACTTCGTCGCCCCGCCCCCGCGCGGCCTCAACCAGACCTGGGCGGACGACCTGGCCATGATCCGGGCCACACCGCTGGAAGCGACCCGCCACGAAATCGCCACCAACGCGACCGGCCCGTTGGCCCGTGATCCCCGCGTACGCGCAGTGCTGGACTCGACGGACGTCGTCGCCAGGATCGCCGAGGCGATGGACCAGGCCTGGCACGAGCTGCTCGCCACCGACTGGCCGCAACTGCGCGCGATCTGTGAGCGCGATGTCGTACACCGGGTGGGGGTGATCGGCGAACACGGCTGGGTCACGACCATCGAGAGCCTGCACCCGAGCATCGCCTGGCAAGCCGGCGGTATCGAGATCGGCCACTTTCCTCAAGTCGGAACAGTCCGCCTCGCCGGCAACGGGCTCCTGCTGATCCCTTCGGTCTTCATCGCGAATATCGCCGCCCACCTGGAAGACCCCTGGCCCAGGACCTTGATCTATCGTGCCCGCGGCACCGCCGCCCTGTGGGGCGAACAGGAGAGCGTCCCCGGGCCGGATGCCCTGACCGCTCTGGTTGGCCGGTCCCGAGCCCGGCTGCTGTTGGCGCTGGACGCCCCTGCGAGTACCAGCCACCTCGCCCGAAGCCTCGCCATGACACCCGGCGCAGTGGGAGACCACCTCGCCATCCTGCGAAGCGCGGGACTGCTCGTCCGCGCCCGGTCCGGACGGTCCGTGCTCTACTGCCGCACCCCGCTCGGCGAGGCACTGGTCGCCGGTACGGGCTGAGGGCTCAGATCAGCACTGCTTCTTGAGGCACCGGTCGTCCGCGCTTGCCGCGGATGGGCGGTACGGCGTGGATCAGGGGCAGGAGTCGAGGATCGAAGCCTGCCCGCCCGTCGTCAAACGATCGAATGACGACAGGCGTGGCGGGCGTCCAATGAACCCGGACTTTCCGGGGCCTGACGGCACGTCGGATCCAATGAGATCCGATGGCGGTTGGCGACAGGGTTAGATGACATCTCGGGTCCGATGCGGCGGAACAGCGCGAGGAACAGCGTGGCCAATCTCGTCTACAAGCGGGTGTCGACCGACCAGCAGTCGACCGACCGCCAGAACCTCGTCCTCGCCGAGGCCGGGATCGAGGACCCGATCGTTTTCGAGGAGGACGGCGGCACCTCCAGCCGCCTCCACCCCCTCCAGCGCCCGAAGTTCGGTGAGCTCCTCACCTACGCACGGCCAGGCGACACCGTGCACACCTCCGAGATGTTCCGTCTGGTGCGCGGCACTGGGCACATTCTCGACGTCCTCGACGTCCTCCACCGCGATCAGGTGGCGCTGCGCATCCACGGCGGAGCGTTCTCCGGGATGGACCTCACCGCCCGCCACCCGCGCACCGGAGAACTGCTGTCCACCGTGAAGTTCATGGTGCAGACCCTCGCGGCCGCCGGCGAACTCCAGCGCGATCTTCAACGCGAGCTGACGTACGACGGACTGCGGGCCGCCGAGGCCAAGGGCAACAAGGGAGGACGCCGCCCCGCTCTCGCGGGCGAGGCGGTCACCGACGTGCGCGCCGCGTACCTGGAGGGCCAGTCCATCGCTGCCCTGGCCCGCGACCACAAGGTCAGCCGCGGCGCCATCCGTACTGCCGTCGCCGACCTCCTGCCCGAGCACGTCACTGTCGACGACTCCGTTCCGGCCCCGGAGCTGCCCATCACCCTCGACATGCCCGGCAAGGTCGCCGACTTCCTGCGTGCGACCGACCTGGACGACGCCGAGCGGGCCGCACTCGACCACGGCCAGGCCGTACGGCGCGGCACGGGCTACACCCTGCGCGTCACCGCCATACCCGCGTTCCACCGCCAACTCCTCGACCGCTGCCAGAGCCTGGACGGTACCGGAGCCATTCCGGCACAGCGCAAGGCCCGCCGCGAGTACGAGAACCGCGTCAACGCCCTCGGCGAGTGACCAGACCCCGCCCAGAAGACTGCTGACGGGTTACTTGTTCCCTGGTGTCCGAGCTAGGACTTCGGGGCCTCTTCAGTCTGTCCGGGGCCTGACGACGGCCCGCCCTCGGCCAGGTACTCACGCCGATCGGGTAGGCGTCCATCCTGGGAGCAGTGCACGCCGGCTACCGCCCATGCAGCCTCGACCTGGTCGTACGTCTCACGGACGGTGAGGTCGAGCGCGAGGGCAGTGGCCAGTGTGCGTACGGCGGCCGCTCAAGAACCAGTGAAGGCGAAGCGGTGGAGAGGGCGGCTCGGCGCGGAGCACCTTTGGCGTGCGCGTCCGGTCTGGGTCAAACGCGCCGGGTCACGAGCCGGGGCCCACGGTCTCGGGCCCGACTGCAGCGAACGGCACCGTCGCTCAGGACGAGATCCGGGCGGATGTCACAGCATCACTACCTGTGATGACGAACGACCCCTCGGACGAGGGCCCGCTCCAAGGTTCTGTGCAGCTGACGGCCGCCCGGACGCATTTCTTGCGGGGCCACGGGCCTCACGGGGTCAGGGACTCGCGGTAATGCTCAGCCCTGGACGGGGAGCCAGCGGCGTGGCTGCGGGTGGCGCAGGCGGGACTTCTCCGGATCTCTCAGCTGGGGGCCTGGGACCGAACCTTTCGCCGACGGTGTCGGGACGCTATCTGCCGTTGTCCGAGCGCGAGGACATCGCCGTGTGGCGTGCTCAAGACGTTGGGGTCCGTGAGATCGCGCGTCGGCTTCGCCGGTCGCCGTCGACGATCTCGCGGGAGCTTCGCCGGAACGCGTCAACGCGCACCTACCGCCTGGAGTATCGGGCGTCCATCGCGCAGGGGCATGCCGAGCGGCGGGCTCGGCGACCTGCGGCCCCGGTGCGTGTCTTGGGTTTCGAAAGGTGCTCAGCCTTCAGGTCGCGAGGGGGCCAGGCATCGGCGCAGCGTGGGTTTGTCGATCTTCCCGACGGGGTTCTTGGGGACTTCGGGAAGGATGATGATGTCGGCGGGGATCTTGTAGCGGGCGAGTCGGGTGGTGAGGAAGTCGCAGATCTTCTCGGCGGTGAGGTCGATGCCGTTGCGCAGGGAGATGAAGGCGATGGGGACCTCGCCGAGTACTGGGTCGGGGCGGCCGACGACGGCGGCTTCGAGGACGGCGAAGTGGTCGTGCAGAACGGTTTCGATCTCCTTGGGATAGACGTTCTCGCCACCTCGGATGATCATGTCTTTGGCGCGGTCGACGAGTATGAGGTAGCCGTCGTCGTCGAGTCGGCCGATGTCCCCGGTGTGGAGCCAGCCGTGTTGGAGGGTCTTGGCGGTCTCGTCGGGGCGGCCGAGGTAGCCGCGCATACTGACTTCGGCCCGTTGGGGTGAACCTTCTCGAAGTCCCTGACGCGTTCGCCGTAATGGCTGTATTCCGTGGTGTGTGAGGTATGCGGATGG
>NZ_JBEXPH010000218.1:0-12407 GCF_040611955.1 Streptomyces sp. NPDC006510
CCGCCGGCTCGGCGAGGTCCCGCTCGACGAGAAGGCGCACGACCGGGCGGGCCCGCTGCTCACCGGCCTGGCCGCGCTGCGGGCGGACGAGGCGCTGCCGGAGGTGCTGCGGATACTGCGCGGCGCGCCGGAGTACCGGGGCGAGTGGCTGCGCACCGCGGCGTTGCGGGCGCTCGGTTCGTTCGGGCCCGCGGCGCGCGTTGCCGTACCGGAGCTGCGGGCGCTGCTGCGGAGCCCCGGGGCCACTTCGGCGACCGAGACCGCGAAGGCCCTGTGGGCGGTCGAGGGGGATGCCGGCGCCGTGCTGCCGGTGCTGATCGAGGGCCTGCGGGCGGAGCGCGTCCATGAACTCCGGTCCGCGGTGAACGCGCTGGGCGGGCTCGGGGCGCGGGCGGCGGTGGTCGCGCCCCGGCTGCGGGCGCTGCTGGGGCACGAGGAGCAGTGGCTGCGGGTGGACGCGGCGGTGGCGCTGTGGGAGGTGTCCGGGCGGGCCGAGGAGTCCGTGCCGGTGCTCCTGGCGGACTGGGAGAAGAGTCGTCATGTGCGCGTCCGGGTGGCGGAAGGCCTGGCGCGGATGGGTGCCGCTGGTGCAGGGTCGGATGCGGCACGCGTGCTGCGCGCCGAACTCACCTCCGTACGCCGTCACAACGCGATGGACGGCGTGTTCGGCAGCCACGACACGTACGAGGACGAAAAGCTGCTGGCGCTCTGCCGGCAGGCGCTTTCGGGACATACGGGGAAGGAACCCGCACCATGATCATCTTTGGTACGCGAGGCTATCTGTACCAACTGGCCATACTGACGCTGGTCTGCGGCTGGTGCGGCAATCCGGCCGCGCACACGCTGCGCAAGAGGGTCACGAAGTTCACGCTGTTCTTCGTGCCGCTCTTCCCGTTCTCGACGAAGTTCGCGACCCAGTGCACGTTCTGCGGCGGGGAGCAGCAGATCCCGAAGGAGCAGGCCGAGCAGCTGCTGGCGCAGCACGCGGCCTCGCAGCACGGCAATCCGTACGGGCAGCCGCAGGGGCAGGCGGGATACGCGCCGAACGGGCAGGGGCAGAACCCCTACCAGACCTGATCGCCGTCCCGGCCGGCACCGAAACGAACGCTCTTGTCCGTACTGAACCGAACCTATCCGTACTGAACCGAATCGAACGCTCTCACCTGTAGTAGATAGGCATAAAGGACTTCCTTCCGAATAGGGTCATGGGACATGGATCTCCGGAAGGGAGCGAGTCATGCGTCCGCAGCGCCGGGTGCGGTACCGCACGGCGGCGGCCCTCGGGGCCGTCGTCGGCTCGGTGCTGCTGGCCGGCTGCGGCAACGGCGGCGGGCTGCGGAGCGCCGGACCGACCCCGACCGCCGTCGGGCCCGCCCGGCTCTGGCCCGAGCTGCCGCCCGCCTCCGCCGCCCCGTACGACTACGGCGAGGGCGAGACCGCTCGCATCCCCGGGATCGAGGTGCCGGACGGCGATGTGCACCGGCTGGATCCGGTGGCAGTGGTGCGGGCGGACCTGGCGGCCCGGCCCAACCGGTCCAGCGGCACGGCCGACCTCTCCGCCGACACCGTCCGGAAGATCAACGCCTGCCGGACCGAACCGGCCTCCTGCCCCGTGCTCCGGCCGTACTTCCGTGATCTGACGGGCGACGGCAGGGACGAGATGGTGCTCGGCATCCGACTGGCCGACCATCAGCTCTCCGTGCGGGTCTTCATGCCGGACGCGGGCGGGCTGACCCGGATCCTGTCCACCTCGGACGCCGTGATCAGCGTCGAGCTGGCCGGACGGGATCTGATCGTCCGGGTGCCGTCGGCGATCACCGGGTACCAGTACCGCACCGTCTGGTCCTGGGACGCGCGGCAGCGCGCGATGCTGCCGACGCAGGACGAGATCCAGCGGATCCCGCCGTCCCGGGCGCCGCGTCCGCGGCCCACGACCACCCGGCCGACCACCGCGCCGACCACCGCACCCATCAGCCCCACCGGCCCCACCGCGGCACCGTCCGCCGGCGTCTCCGCGGAGCGCCGGTGAGGCGGCCCGGCGCGGGCGGGCGCGGAACGAAGCGGCGTCGGCCGCGGGTGCCCTCCTGGGCCGCGACGCTCACCTGGAAGTCGGCCGTCTTCATCACCGTGATGTGCTGTGCGCTCGCCGCGCTGCTGGGTGTGCTGGTCCACACCGAGGTGACCCGTCAGACCGTCGGACAGGCCCGGGAGAAGGCCCTGTCCCGGCTGGCGGACGTCAGCACCGCGTACGAGACGGGCGAGGAGCTGCCGCCGGGTTCCGGGATCGATCCGCCGGGGCTGCCCGCCGCCCTGCGCGCGCTGGCCACGAGCGGCGAACGCGGCACGCTCGTCGGCGATCACAACGGGCGTCCGGCCATGTGGGCGGCGACTCCGGCCGACGGCCGCGCGCTGGCCACGCAGGTGGACTACACCCAGAGCGCCCGCACCATCGACAGCCTCGACCAGGCGATCGTCGGCTCCTCCCTGCTGGCCATCGGCGCCACGCTGCTGGTCGGTGCCTTCGCGGTCACCCGGGTCACCCGGCGGCTGCACCAGACGGCCCGGGTGGCCCGCCGGATCAGTGCCGGCGACCTCGACGCCCGCGTCCGCGACCCGCGTACGGCGGACCCCTCGCGCCCGCAGGACGAGGTCGCGATCGTCGCCGGTGCGCTGGACACCATGGCGTCCACGCTCCAGCGCAAGCTCCAGACCGAGCAGCGTTTCACCGCCGATGTGGCGCACGAGCTGCGCACCCCGCTGACCGGCCTCTCGGCCGCTGCCGAGCTGCTGCCGCCGGGGCGGCCGTCCGAGCTGGTGCGGGACCGGGTCCGGGCGATGCGGGCGCTGACGGAGGATCTGCTGGAGATCTCCCGGCTCGACGCCCGTACGGAACAGGTCGATCTCGCTGTGCACGAACTGGTGCCGCTCGTCGAGCGGGTGGTGCGGGCGTCCGGGACGCGGACCGCGATCCGGGTCGTACGGCCGGAAGGAACCGCACCCGTACGCGTCGAGACCGACAGGCGGCGCCTGGAACGGGTGCTGGGCAATCTCATCGCCAACGCGCACCGGCACGGCCGGCCCCCGGTGGTGCTGACGGTCGACGGACCGGTGGTGACCGTGCGCGACCACGGCCCGGGTTTCCCGGACTATCTGCCGGCCGACGGCCCGCAGCGGTTCCGTACCGAGGGCAGCGGCAAGGGGCACGGTCTCGGGCTCACCATCGCCGCCGGACAGGCCGCGGTGATCGGCGCCGGCCTCGTGTTCCGCAACGCCCCGGACGGCGGGGCGGAGGCCCGGGTGACGCTGCCCGAGTACCCGGGACCGGACGACGGGCCGCCGCAACCCGGGAGCGACCCGAAGACCGGTCCACATCATGGGGAGTGACGGAGCGTCGGAGGGCGGGCGTTCACCGCCATGCCGTCGGACGTACTTGCTACGACATAAGGGAAATACACACCAGCTCTTGCTACGTTTTCTGGCATGACCGCAACGACGGCGGACGCACCGCCGCCCGATCTACGCCTGCCCAAGCGGCGCGGAGTCGAGCTGCTGCTCCTCATCGGGGCCGTCCTCATCTCCGTCTACGGCTACGCCGCCGTCGGCCTGGCCAAGAACGACGCGGTCCCGCCCGATGTGGCCGGCTACGGCGCGGGACTGGGGCTGCTCGCCCTGCTCGCCCATCTCGCGGTCCGCTTCCGCGCCCCGTACGCCGATCCGCTGCTGCTGCCCATCGCCGTACTGCTCAACGGGCTCGGCCTGGTGCTGATCTACCGGCTCGACCTGGAGACGCCGAAGGACCAGGCGGCCCCGACCCAGCTGGTCTGGTCCACGCTCGGGGTGGCGCTGTTCATCGCGGTGGTCGTCTTCCTGCGCGACCACCGGGTGCTCCAGCGGTACGCGTATCTCTCGGTCGCCACCGCGCTGGTCCTGATGATCGTGCCGATCTTCTTCCCCGCGGTGAACGGCGCGAAGATCTGGATCCGGGTCGGCGGACTCTCCTTCCAGCCGGGCGAGTTCGCCAAGATCCTGCTCGCCGTGTTCTTCGCCGCGTATCTCGCGGCGAACCGCAACGCGCTCGCCTACACCGGCCGCCGGATCTGGAAGCTCCAGCTCCCCACCGGCCGGGTGCTCGGCCCGATCGTGGCGATCTGGCTGCTGAGCGTCGGCGTGCTGGTGGTGGAACGCGATCTGGGCACCTCGCTGCTCTTCTTCGGCCTCTTCGTGATCATGCTGTACGTGGCCACCGGCCGGACCGGGTGGATCGCGGTGGGGCTGCTGCTCGCCGCGGTCGGCGCGTTCGTCGTCGGCTCCTTCGAACCGCATGTCCACAGCCGGGTCCGGGACTGGCTGGACCCGTTCGCCTCCATCGACGCCGGTCGGGGCCCCGGCCAGCTGGCCCAGTCGCTGTTCGCGTTCGCCGCGGGCGGGATGCTCGGCGCCGGGCTCGGCCTCGGCCACTCCATCCTCATCGGCTTCGCCGCCAAGTCCGACTTCATCCTGGCGACGGCGGGCGAGGAGCTGGGGCTGACCGGGCTGACCGCGATCTTCCTGCTGTACGCGCTGCTGGTGGCCCGCGGCTACCGGGCCGGCCTCGCCCTGCGCGACCCCTTCGGGCGGCTGCTCGCGATCGGTCTCGCCTCGATCCTGGCGCTCCAGGTGTTCGTGATCGCGGGCGGGGTGATGGGGCTGATCCCGCTGACCGGCATGGCGATGCCGTTCCTCGCCCAGGGCGGTTCGTCCGTGGTCACCAACTGGATCATCGTGGCGCTGCTGATCCGGGTCAGCGACCAGGCCCGCAGACCGCAGCCCGGCCACGCGGAGACCGGGATCATCGCGCCGGTCACGGAGGACGAGCGGTGATCCGCTACATCCGGCGGGCCGCCGCGCTGCTTCTGCTGCTGCTTGTGGCGCTGCTGCTGAACGCCGCCCGCATCCAGGTCTTCGACGCCGACAGCCTGGACAACAATCCCGCCAACCGCCGCCTCACGATCGCCCGTTACGACCAGCCGCGCGGCAACATCCTGGTCGGCGGCAAGACCGTGACCGGCTCGAAGGACACCGGCGAGCAGCTCAAGTACGAGCGCACGTACCGGAACGGCCCGCTGTACGCGCCGGTGACGGGCTACGCCTCGCAGACGTACGGCACGACCCTGATCGAGAACGCCGAGGACTCCGTCCTCTCCGGCACCGACTCGATGCTCGCCCCGCTCCCGCTGTGGAACGAGATCACCCGCAGTCAGCAGCCCGGCGGCAACGTCGTCACGACCGTCAAGGACTCGATGCAGCGCGCCGCGTACGAAGGACTCGGCGGCCGGCGGGGCGCGGTCGCCGCCGTCGAACCGGCCACCGGGAAGATCCTGGCGCTGGTCTCGACCCCCTCGTACGACCCCGGGCAGCTCTCGGGCACCGGTTCGTCCGTCACCGACGCCTGGGCGCGGCTGAACGCGTCGAAGAGCCAGCCGATGCTCAACCGGGCGATCCGGCAGACCTATCCGCCGGGCTCCACCTTCAAGATCGTGACGGCGGCGGCGGCGCTCGACGCGGAGGTCGTCACCGATCCCGACGCGGAGACCGACACCCCGTCCCCGTATGTGCTGCCGGGCACGTCGACCACGCTGCCCAACGAGGCACGGGGCTGCGAAGACGCCTCGCTCGCCGAGGCGATCCGGGTCTCCTGCAACACCGTGATGGCGGATCTGGGGGTGCGGGTCGGGCTCGACGGGATGGTGGACGCGGTGCGGAAGTTCGGCTTCAACGACACCGGGCTGAAGATCCCCTCGGGGGTGGCGAAGAGCAACTTCGACACCGAGATGACCGACGACCAGCTGGCACTTTCGTCGATCGGGCAGTTCGACACGACGGCGACACCGCTCCAGATGGCGATGGTGGCGTCCGCCGTGGCCAACGGGGGAAACCTCAAGTCCCCGTATCTGGTGGACCGTACGACCACCAGCGGCGGCTCGACCGTCCACCGGAACGGTTCGCGCACCTACCACCGGGCGATGAACCCACGGACGGCGATGCAGCTGCGGGAGATGATGGTCGACGTCGTGGAGAACGGTACCGGGTCCAACGCCGCGATCGACGGGGTGACGGTCGGCGGCAAGACCGGCACCGCACAGCACGGCATCGACAACTCGGGCATGCCGTACGCCTGGTTCATCTCCTGGGCCCAGTCGCCGGACTCGGGACAGCCGGCCGTCGCGGTCGCCGTGGTCGTCGAGGACGCCGCGGCGAACCGGGCCGACATCAGCGGCGGCGGCAGCGCTGCCCCGATCGCCCGTTCCGTCATGGAAGCGGCCCTGCGAGACTGACCGGGTGACAGGGGCGAGCGGGGTGGGCCGGGCGCTGGAGCGCATCGGGCGGGAGGATCCCCGCCTGTCCGCGTTCATCGAGGTGTGGCACGAGCGGGCACTCGCCGACACGGAGCGGGCCCGGGGGCTCCCGCTGGCCGGGATGCCGTTCGCGGTCAAGGGGCGCACCGGCATCGGTTCGTACCCGGCCCGGCGGCTCGTCGCGGCCGGTGGGGTCGCGGTCGGCGCGACCTCGGTGCCCGGCCCCGGCACGTACTGGCAGACCTGGGGGCTGGGCGCCCACGGCCGTACGGTCAACCCGTGGCGCCCCGACCGCACGCCGGGCGGCTCCTCGGCGGGCTCGGCGGTCGCCGTCGCGGCGGACCTCGTGGGGCTGGCGACCGGCAGCGACGGGGCGGGGTCGGTGCGGATCCCGGCGGCGTGGTGCGGGGTGTTCGGCCTGAAGACGACGAACGGCCTGCTGCCCTCCCCCGACCGCACCGGGCTGGCGTCCGCCGGGGTGCTGACCCGGTCGGCCGCCGGGGCCCAGACGTACTTGCGCTGCGTCCTGGACGACTACGAGCCGGAGACGGCGGCCCTCCCCGTCCCGGCCGTCCTCAGCCCCGATCTGGGGTACGCCGAGGTCGACCCGGAGGTGGCGGCGGTCGTCCTGCGTGCGGTGCGGCGGCTGGTGGCGGCCGGGGTGGTGCGGCTCGTGGACCGTGCCTGCGAGCTGCTCGACCCGCGAGAGGCGTGGCAGGCGGTCCGGGGCGGGTCGCCGTCCCCGCGCGCCGCGGAGATCCGGCGCGCGAACGACACCGCGCTCGATGCCCTGTTCGCCCGTACCCCGCTGCTGCTGACGCCGACCACCCCCAACCGCCCGCACGGCCACGACGGTCCGGGCGAGCTGTTCTCGACCGCGCTGACCTGGGCCTTCAACCTCAGTGGGCATCCCGCCGCCAGTGTGCCCGCCGGCTTCACGGCGGACGGCTGCCCGGTCGGTCTCCAGCTCGTCGCGGAGCGCGGGGCCGATGTCTCGCTGCTCGGAATGGCCTGTGCGGTGGAGAACGCGCTGACTACTGTGCGGCCATGACGCACAGCGGCCCGCAGGCCGGCCATGAACTGGCCCAAGTGAACATATCCCGACTCAAATTCCCCCTGGACTCCCCCGAGCTGAAGGACTTCGTCGAGGCCCTCGAACCGGTGAACGCGGTCGCCGACGAGGCGGCCGGCTTCGTGTGGCGGCTGCAGAGCGACACCGGCAACGCCACCGACGTATCGGTCTTCGGGGACGACTGGCTGATCGTGAACATGTCGGTGTGGCGCGACACGGACGCGCTGACGGCGTTCATGTACCAGGGGCAGCACCGCGAGCTGATGGCACGGCGGCGCGAGTGGTTCGAGCGGGTGGAGGAGGCGATGACGGCCCTGTGGTGGGTGCCCGCGGGCACCCGGCCGAGGGTGCGGGACGCCGAGGAGCGCCTGCTCCACCTGCGTGAACACGGGCCCACACAGCGGGCGTTCACCCTGCGCAGGTCCTTCCCGGCGCCGGTCGCGACGGACTGACGAACCGGGCGGCCCGAGGACCCGGCGGGCGGACGGGTGGGCGTACAGGCCGTCCGCCGCGGTGCCTCAGTCCAGCGGTTCGCGGCGCCGCAGCCACTGCGCGGGCACCCCGTCGACCCCGGTGGCCGCGCCCACCACCCCGCCGGTGATGGCGCAGGTCGTGTCGACGTCACCGAAGCCCTCGGCCGTGGCCCAGAGCGCCGCCTCCAGGTCGTCCGGGTGCCGGGCGCGGGAACCACCGCTCGCCGAACGCATCGCCCAGGGCCAGTCCTTCGAGGCTGCGGCGGGCGGCGGCGGGGCCTGCGGTGATGAGGGGCGTGGTCGAGGTGGTCATACCTGTCATGCTCCCCGCACCGGCCGATGGCGTACACCCGTTGTCGCCCGCGGCAGCGCCTCTTCCTCACTCCCCCGGTCCACCCTGTGCGATCGCCTCCTCGACCTCGGCGACCCTGGCCTGCTCCTCCGCCGCGAAGCGGTCCCGGTCGAGCTGTTCGGCTATCTCCTCGTCCTGGGCCATCAGCAGGTCCAGGTTGGAGTCGCCGAGCTCGAAGACGCCCATGTCGACGTAGGCCTTCTGGAGCCGTTCGCCCCACAGGCCGATGTCCTTGACGCACGGCACTATCCGGCTGAACAGCAGCTTGCGGAAGAGCTGCAGGAACTCCGAGTGCTCGGAGAGGTCCTTGGCCTCCTGCTTGCCGATGCCGAAGTTCTCCAGCACCTCGACGCCGCTGAGCCGGTCCCGCATCAGGTAGCAGCCCTCGATGACGAACTCCTCGCGCTCGCGCAGTTCGGCGTCGCTCAGCTGCTTGTAGTAGTCGCGCAGCGCCATCCGCCCGAACGCGACGTGCCGGGCCTCGTCCTGCATGACGTACGCGAGGATCTGCTTGGGCAGCGGCTTGGTCGTCGTGTCGCGGATCATGCCGAACGCGGCCAGGGCGAGCCCCTCGATGAGGACCTGCATGCCGAGGTAGGGCATGTCCCAGCGGGAGTCGCGCAGGGTGTCGCCGAGCAGCCCCTGGAGGTTGTCGTTGATCGGGTAGAGCATCCCGACCTTCTCGTGCAGGAACCGGCCGTAGATCTCCGCGTGCCGGGCCTCGTCCATGGTCTGGGTCGCGGAGTAGAACTTCGCGTCCAGGTCGGGGACGGACTCCACGATCCTGGCCGCGCACACCATGGCGCCCTGCTCGCCGTGGAGGAACTGGCTGAACTGCCAGGAGGTGTAGTGCTTGCGCAGCTCGCCCCGGTCCTTCTCGGTCATCTTCGCCCAGTACGGGGTGCCGTACAGGGTGAGGGCCTCGTCAGGGGTGCCGAGCGGGTCGGCAGGGTCGACCTCCAGGGACCAGTCGATGCGCTTGTTGCCGTCCCACTGCTTGTCCTTGCCCTTCTGGTAGAGGGCGAGCAGGCGTTCCCTGCCGTCGTCGTAGTCCCAGCTGAAGCGGGCGGCGCCGGAGGCGGGCACCTGCCACAGCGGCGCTTCGGGGGCAGTGGTGTAGAGGTCGTGTGTCGACACGGACGGCTCCTTCGCCTGGCATGTTTCGGCAATTCCCTTGACGGTTGCGTCAGTTGGCAGGTTCACACGTTGGTAGACGCCGGGTCAACAAGTCGTGCGCAAGGGATTGACGGCCTTACTGACGAGGAGTCTCATAAGGAGTGACCGTCGGTAACCCCAGGTGTGAGGTGCCCCCAGCCATGACCACAGTGACCGGACGTGACGTCCAGCTGCTCCGTGACGCACTCGGCCCGCTCCGGGACCGCGAGCAGATCGCCGAGCGGCTGCTCGACTCCTCGGCCAAGCACTCCTTCGACCCGGACAAGGAACTCGACTGGGACGCGGCGGTGGAGGACGGCAAGTGGTTCTGGCCGCCCGAGCTCGTCTCGCTCTACGACACCCCGCTGTGGCGGAAGATGTCCGAGGAACAGCGACTGGACCTGTCCCGGCACGAGGCGGCGTCGCTCGCCTCGCTGGGCATCTGGTTCGAGATCATCCTGATGCAGCTGCTGGTCCGGCACATCTACGACCGGCCCGTGACCAGCAACCACGTCCGCTACGCGCTCACCGAGATAGCCGACGAGTGCCGGCACTCGATGATGTTCGGTCGCATGATCAAGTGGGGCGGGGCGCCCGACTACCCCGTGCCGCGCGTCTACCACAACCTCGCACGGGTGCTGAAGACCGTCTCCACCACCCCCGGTTCGTTCGCCGCGACCCTGCTCGGCGAGGAGATCCTCGACTGGATGCAGCGGTTGACCTTCCCCGACGAGCGCGTCCAGACGCTGGTGCGGGGCGTGACCCGTATCCATGTGGTCGAGGAGGCACGGCACGTCCGCTACGCCCGCGAGGAGCTGCGCCGCCAGATGGTGACCGCCCCGCGCTGGGAGCGCGAACTGACCAGGCTGAGCTGCGGCGAGGCGGCCCGCGTCTTCTCCGTCTGCTTCATCAACCCGCAGGTGTACGAGAACGTCGGCCTGGACCGCCACGAGGCCGTCGCCCAGGTGAAGGCGAGCGGCCACCGGGTGGAGGTCATGCAGTCGGGCGCGAAGCGGCTGACGGACTTCTTCGACGACATCGGGGTGCTGAACGGGGTGGGACGCAGGCTGTGGAAGCGCTCCGGCCTGCTGGCCTGAGCCCGCGTGATCCGGACGGGAGGCCCTAGGCTTCGGCGTATGACCCCTGCTGCTGCCGCCACCGCGCCACCGGCCCGCGCGTACCGAAGGCTCGGCGTCGAGGAGCGCCGCGCCCAGCTCCTCGGTGCGGCCCTCACCCTCTTCGCGCACCGGGCCCCCGACGAGGTCTCGCTGGACGAGGTCGCGACGGTCGCCGGGGTGTCCCGCCCGCTTGTCTACCGCTACTTCCCCGGCGGGCGGCAGCAGTTGTACGAGGCAGCGCTGAGGTCCGCCGCCGAGCAGCTGATCCTGTGCTTCGGCGAGCCGCCGGTGGGACCGCCCACCGAGCGGGTGACGCGGGTGCTCGACCGCTATCTCGCCTTCGTCGACGAGCACGACACCGGTTTCAGCGCGCTGCTGCGCGGCGGCTGTGTCGTCGAGACCTCCCGTACGTCGGCGATCGTCGACGAGGTGCGGCGCGCGGCGGCCGAGCAGATCCTGCTGCACCTGGGCAGGGGCGGGGCGGCGCCCGGCCCCCGGCTGCGGATGATGGTGCGGACCTGGATCGCGGCCGTCGAGGCGGCGTCGCTGATCTGGCTGGACGAGGGGAAGCAGCCCGCCGCGGCCGAGCTGCGCGACTGGCTGCTCGACCAGTTGATCGCGCTGCTGGCCGCCACGGCGGCGACGGACCCGGAGACCGCGGCGACGGTGGCGGAGCTGCTGCCGCTGGAGACCGCGGCGGGTCCGGCCGGACGGCTGGCGGAGCGGCTGGTCCCGGTGCTCGGCGGGGCGGCCCATCTGCTGCCCGAGGGCTGATCGGTCAGACTGGGGCGGTGCGAAGCGAGAACACCGCCTTCACCGGCGGCCCCCTGGACGGGCGGGTACTGCCCGTCCTCGTCGGCCCGACCGGCCATCCGCCCAAGTGGTACGAGGTCCCGGTACCGGCCGCCGACGGCGGTCCCGCCACCGTGTACGCGTACCGCAGAGTGCCGGCCGGCCACTCCAAGCGGCTGGGGCTCCCGCGCGGCTGGGTGTACGAGTACGCCCCCGGCGGCCGTGAGCGGCACAGCCCCAAGTGGCCCTGGTCCAAGCCGGACTGAGGGTACGGGGCCCGATGGGGTACCGGCGGTCGGTCTAAGATCGACGCTCTGGTGCTCAGGCACGGTCAGCGAGGGGGGTGCGCCATGGAGGCGCTGCGTCAGGACGATCCACGCCGCTTCGGCCCGTACACCGTGCTGGCACGGCTGCGCGGGACCGCGAGCACCATGCAGTACCTCGCGCGCGACGCGGCCTCCGACGACGCGGTGGTGATCACCGCCGCCCGCCCCGAACTCGCCGCGCTGCCCGCCTTCCGGCGCCGCTTCCAGGCGGAGGCCCGCACCGCGGACCGGCTGACCGGCGGCTGGGTCCAGCCGCAGCTGAGCGGCCCGGACGATGGCGCGGACGAGGAACTGCCCTGGACGGCGGCCCCGTACGTCCCCGCGCTGACGCTCTCCGAGGCGATCGAGGCCACCGGGCCGCTTCCCGAGCCTGCCGTGCGGATACTGGGCGCGGGCATCGCCGAGACCCTCTCCCGGGCGCACGCCACCGGAGCCGTGCTCCAGGGCCTGGCTCCCCGGACGGTGCTGCTGGCCGAGGACGGGCCGCGGCTCACCGCGTTCGGCCCGCTCGGCGCCGCGGCCGCCGCGGAGGCCCGGCCGGGTGGGCAGTTGTCCGTACGGCTTGGCTATCTGACCCCGGAACAGGTCGCGGGCGAGGACCCCGGACCGGCTTCCGATCTCTTCGTGCTGGGCCTGCTGCTGGCGTACGCGGCGACCGGCACGACCCCGCTGGCCGACGGCCCGGCCGCCGAGGGCGCCGAACGGATCGCCCGCACCGCCCCCGAACTCGGCGCGGTCCCCGAGGAGTTGCGCGACCTGATCGCCCGCTGCCTGGAGAAGGACC
>NZ_JBEXPH010000219.1:0-12395 GCF_040611955.1 Streptomyces sp. NPDC006510
CCGCAGGCCCCCCAGGCCCCGCAGCCGGCTCCGTCCTTCGGCGCTCCCGCCGCGCCGGCCCCGGCCCCCACTCCGCAGCAGCAGCAGATGCATGCCGCGCCGACGATGGCGGCACCGCTGGCACCGCAGGGCGGCATGGTGCCGCCGCCCGCCCCCGCCCCCGCTCCGTACGGGCAGCCGGGCCAGCCGCCCCAGCAGCCGCAGTTCGGGCAGGTCCCCGGCCAGGCACCCCCTGCCGCCCCCTACGGCCAGCAGCCTCCCGGCCCGTACGGCCAGCAGGCCCCGGCCCCGTTCGGCCAGCAGCCTCCCGGGGTGCCCCAGGGCGTGCCGCAGACCGGCGCCGGTCTCCAGGCGGCACTCCAGCCCTACAAGGAGACGGCCACCGGTCAGCGCTGGACCCCACAGAACCAGCAGCTCATGCGGGTCGACCTCACCATGGGCGGTACGCCCGTGCTCGCCCGCCAGGGCAGCATGGTGATGTACCAGGGCAAGGTCGACTTCAGCTACAAGGGCGCCGGTTTCGCCGGCCGCATCGTCGGCAACGCCACCGGCCAGGAGATGCAGCTGATGCGCTGTACCGGCCGCGGACAGATCTTCCTCGCCGAGGACGGATCGCATCTGCACGCCATCGAGCTCCAGGGCGACGGCATCTGCGTCTCGGCAGAGAACGTCCTCGCCTTCGACGAGTCGCTCCAGCACGAGGTCCGCAGGATCGAGGGCCACGGCATTCCCGGTGGCGCCCTGTTCACCATGCAGTTCCAGGGCACCGGCACGGTTGTTATCAAGACCCACGGTGTCCCGGTCGTCCTGCCCGTCACGCCGACCACCTTCGCCGACTGCAACGCCGTCGTGGCCTGGTCGTCCGCGTCCCAGGTGATCATCTCCAGCCAGGTCCGGCTGCGCCGCAACGCGTACCCGGGACACAGCGGGGAGACCGTGAACCTCCAGTTCCGGGGAGCCCCCGGAAACTTCATCGTCGTCCAGCCCTACGAGGTCTGAGGGAGCCCGTCATGAACCAACAGCTCGCGGGCTACGCCCCGACCCCCGTCACGGCCCGTATGGAGAACCACGGCCGCACGATGCTCAAGGTCGCCATGGCCACCGGCCAGGACCTCTACGCACGTACCGGTTCGATGGTCGCGTACGAGGGCTTCATCCAGTACGAACCCAACCCGCCCGCCGTCCGGCAGGTCGCCTCCCAGTGGATCACCGGCGAGGGCGCACCGATCATGAAGTGCTCCGGCGACGGACTGCTCTACCTCGCCGACTACGGCGCCGATGTGGTCGTCATCAACCTCAACAACGACTCCCTCTCGGTCAACGGCACCAACGTCCTCGCCTTCGACAGCCATCTCACCTGGGGCGTGGAGCGGGTCAAGGGCCTCGCCAAGTTCGCCGGCCAGGGCCTGTGGAACGTCTGCATCTCGGGCACCGGCTGGGTCGCGATCACCTCGCGCGGCACACCGATCGTCGTCGACTGCGGACGCGGCGAGGACGAGACCTTCGTCGACCCGGACGCCCTCGTGGCGTGGTCCCCGAACCTCAAGGTGAAGGGCAAGCGCAGCTTCAAGGCCTCCTCGCTCATCGGGCGGGGCAGCGGCGAGGCGTACCAGATGGCGTTCTCCGGCCAGGGCATCGTCGTCGTGCAGCCGAGCGAGGACAGTACCGACCGCCTGCGGGTCCGGAACTGACGGGGGAGGAGAACACACCATGCAGAGTCCGCTTTTCAGCTACACGGAACAGCAGTCCCAGGACCGGTACACCGTCCAGAACCCGCAGCTCCTGCGGGTCTCGCTGACCGGCCATGACGACGTCCTCGCCCGCAAGGGCGCCATGGTCGCGTACCAGGGTCTGATGGAGTTCGACGGCGAGTACCAGTCGCACGGGCAGCGCCGCGCCCGCGCGAACACCGGTGAGGGCCTCGACCTGATGCGCTGCTCCGGGCAGGGCACCGTCTACCTCGCCAACCTCGCGCAGCACATCCATGTGGTGGACGTCGACCGGGACGGCATCACGGTGGACAGCGCCTATGTCCTGGCGCTGGACTCCTCGCTGCACACCGAGGTCATCGCGGTGGACAGCCAGTACGGCATCTCGGGCACCGGGAAGTACCAGCTCAACATCTCCGGCACCGGCAAGGTCGCCCTGATGACCTCGGGCCAGCCGCTGATGATGCAGGTCACGCCGGACAAGTACGTCAACGCCGACGCCGACGCGATCGTCGCCTGGTCCAGCTCGCTGCGGGTGCAGATGCAGGCCCAGACGCACTCCTCGGGCGTCTGGCGGCGGAGTGGGAACACCGGCGAGGGCTGGGAGCTCAGCTTCCTCGGCCAGGGCTTCGCCCTGGTCCAGCCGAGCGAGGTGCTGCCCCCGCAGAACCACGTGATCGGTCAGGGCGTCCGGGCCCAGTACGGGATGGGCCAGCATGGCGCCCACGGTCAGAACCAGAACAACTCCTGGAACTGAACCACGGCGCACCGGCACGCAGCACACGGGTGAGGGGGGCTCCGCGGAGACCCCCCCTCACCCGCGTGCCGCAGGCGGCTCCTACCGGCGTTGCTCCAGCGCGGCGCGGGCACGCTCCGTCAGCCGTACCACCGATGCGTCGGCCACCGAAGCGACCTCGTCGTACGTGAACCAGCGCAGGTCCAGCGACTCGTCGCTGATCTGCTCCGTCGCGCCGGAGGGCGCCAGCGCCGCGTACTGCACGTCCAGATGCCAGTGGCAGGGCGCGGGGATCGGGTGGCGGTCCAGCGTCACCGGGCCGCCCGCGAGCAGGGTCAGGCCGGTGATGCCGGACTCCTCGGTCGCCTCCCGAAGGGCCGCGGCGGCGAGCGACGCGTCCTGCGGCTCGCAGTGACCGCCCATCTGCAGCCACATCCGGAGCTTGCGGTGGAGGGTGAGCAGGACCCGGCCGCGCTCCGGGTCGATGACCAGTGCGCTGGCCGTCAGATGGCCTGCTTCGCAGGCCTTCCACATGCCGTCGGGATGCTGTGCCAGATGGTCGAGATAGCCCTGGCGCAGCTCACCCTGGAGCGGGTCCGCCCCGTTCTCGTACCCCTTCAGTACGAGAACGGCGTCGTCGTACAGGCTCACTGGTCGGAGTCGCCCTTGCCGTCGTCCTTGCGGCCCTCGCTCTCCCCGGTGCCGGGTGAGCCCTTGTCGTCCGTGTCCACAGCGGGCTTCTGCGGGCCCTTCGCGGCCTCGCCGAGCATCTTGTCCAGCTCGGAGAAGTCCAGCTGCTCGTGGTGCACAAAGCCGTCCGGATCGTCCAGGTCCTGGGCCGTCGGCAGCATGTCGGGGTGCTCCCACAGGGCGTCGCGCCCGTCGAGACCGCGTGCGTCGGTGAGGGACGCCCACAGACGCGAGGCGTCACGCAGCCGCCGCGGGCGCAGCTGCAGGCCGATGAGCGTGGCGAACGTCTGCTCGGCGGGACCGCCGGAGGCGCGGCGCCTGCGCATCGTCTCGCGCAGCGCGTCCGCCGAGGTCAGACGGGACTTCGCGGCCTCGTGCACCACGGCGTCCACCCAGCCCTCGACCAGCGCGAGAGCCGTCTCCAGCCGGGCCAGGGCAGCCTTCTGCTCCGGCGTGTCCTCCGGCTGGAACATGCCCTGCTGAAGGGCGTCCTGGAGCTGCTCGGGCTGCGACGGGTCGAACTGGCCGACCACGTCCTCCAGCTTGCTGGTGTCGACCTTGATGCCGCGGGCGTACCCCTCGACGGCGCCGAACAGATGCGAGCGCAGCCACGGAACATGAGCGAAGAGGCGCTGGTGCGCGGCCTCGCGCAGGGCGAGATACAGCCGCACCTCGTCCTGCGGCACGCTGAGGTCCTTGCCGAACCGCTCGATGTTCAGCGGCAGCAGCGCGGCCTTGCCCGCCGGGCCCAGCGGCAGGCCGATGTCGGTCGAACCGACCACCTCGCCCGCCAGCACACCGACGGCCTGCCCGATCTGCTGGCCGAACATGGCGCCGCCCATCGACCGCATCATGCCGATCAGCGGGCCGGCCATCGCCTGCATCTCCTCGGGCAGCACATCGCCCATGGCGAGACCGACGCGCTCCGCCACCGGGTCGACCAGCTTCTGCCAGGCGGGAAGGGACGCCTCGACCCACTCCGCACGGCTCCACGCCACGGCCGAGACCGAACCGGAGGGCAGCGACGTCACGCCGTCCAGCCAGTGGTCGGCAAGGCGCAGCGCCTCGTCGACCGCGGACTGCTCGGACGGGCCGACACTGGCGTCCTTGGTGCCGTCCGGCGTGCCCTGCGAGACCGTCTGGCGGGCGATCTGCTTGGCCATGTCCCAGTTCACGGGACCGCCCTCGTAGCTCAGCATCTGGCCGAGCTGCTGGAAGGCGGCGCCCAGGTCGTTGGGGTTCATCGAGCCGAACATCGCCGCGAACGGGTTGTCCCCGCCCGCGCCGGGCCCGAAGCCGAACGGGTTCGCCGGCCCGCCCGAGCCCTGCCCACCTCCGGTGGGGTCCTTCTTCTTGCCCTCGTCGCCGTTTTCCGGCTCCTCCGGCGGAAGGCCGAATCCGAATGGGGTGTCACTCACGGGGTTTCCTCGGCTCGTAGGGCCGCCGGCTCGAACCGACGGCGACTGCCCGACATCACCATCCAGCGTAGACACCAAAAGTCCGCTGAGGGCCTCAGTGCTCCGCCGGCTCCCGGCCTGCGGCAGGATGGACGCCACCTGGTACGTACGCGTCATTCGGGTACGTACTGAAGACAACCGCTGGAGACGCCCGGTGAGTTCCCCAGATCCTCAGGTTCGCGCAGCGCGAAACCTGTCCGGCCCCTCGACCGAGAACAAGCCCGAAAAGAGCCGCTCCAGGAGCCGTGGCCCCGTCGTCGCGGTCACCGGAGCGGCGGGCGGCGTGGGCGAGCTGCTCACCGCACGCCTCGCTGCATCCGAGGAGATCAAGCAGGTCATCGCCATCGATGAACGCCGCGGAGAGGTCTCCGAGGCGACCTGGCACATCCTCGATGTCCGCGACCCCGCCATCGCGGAGAAGCTGCGCGGCGCAGATGTCGTTGTGCATCTTGCACTCGATCTCGACCTGGAGACCGACCCCGCCGCCCGCACCGCCTACAACGTGCGCGGCACCCAGACCGTGCTGACGGCCGCCGCCGCCGTCGGTGTCCACCGGGTCGTGCTGTGCACGTCGGCGATGGTCTACGGGGCGCTGCCCGACAACGACATCCCGCTCGCCGAGGACGCCGAACTGCGCGCCACGGCCGAGGCCACCGGAGTCGGTGACCTCCTGGAGATCGAACGGCTCGGCCGCCGCGCTCCCCGCGCCCACCCCGGACTCAATGTGACCGTGGTCCGGCCCACCGTCCTGGTCGGCGGTACGGACACCGCGCTGACCCGCTACTTCGAGTCGCCACGCCTCCTGGTGGTCGCCGGATCGCGTCCGACCTGGCAGTTCTGCCATGTCGACGACCTGGTCACGGCCCTGGAGTACGCCGCGCTGGAGAAGATCGACGGCGAGTTCGCGGTCGGCTGCGACGGCTGGCTGGAGCAGGAGGAGGTCGAGGAGCTCAGCGGCGTCCGCCGGATGGAGTTGCCCTCCGCCGTGGCCCTGGGCGCCGCCGCCCGGCTGCACCGGATCGGCCTCACCCCGTCCCCGGCGGGCGACCTGGCGTACACGATGCACCCCTGGGTGGTCAGCGTGAGCCGGCTGCACGACGTGGGATGGCGCCCGAGATGGACCAACGAGGAAGTGCTCGCCGCGCTCCTCGAAGAGGTCGAGGGCCGGCACACGGTCGCCGGACGCCGCCTCGGCCGCAAGGACGCCACCGCCGCGGGTGCCGCCGGCGCGACCGTGGCGCTGCTCGGCACCGCCGCCCTGGTCCGCCGCGCCCGCAAGGCCCGCCGCCGCATCTAGGGCCTCTCGTTTGGATCACGCCGGGCTCGTGGGCCTGATCCAAACGAAAGACCCTGGGGCCTGTCCGGGCGGGGGCTTCTGTAGAAGGCTCCAAGGTCGGGGGCGGCCCGCCGGTGGATAACGCTATTCCGCGTTGTCGGTGCCGTGCGGCACCATGGCCTCATGGCCTCCACCTACGACCACCCCGGCGAGCAGGCGGCAGACGACCCCGTCCGGCTGCTGGAGATTCGCGACACCCCGCTGTCGGTCGACGAGGTCTTCCGGGCCGTCGGGGACGACGCCGCGGGTGGCACGGCGCTCTTCGTCGGCACGGTGCGCAATCACGACGGTGGTCAGGACGTCGGCGCGCTCGGGTACTCCTGCCACCCTTCGGCGCAGGACGAGATGCGCCGGGTGGCCGAAAAGGTCATCGCGAATTTCCCGGTCCGGGCGCTGGCCGCGGTCCACCGGGTGGGTGACCTCCAAGTGGGTGATCTCGCCGTGGTCGTCGCCGTCTCCTGCCCGCACCGCGCCGAGGCGTTCGCGGCCTGCCGCAAGCTCATCGACGACCTCAAGCACGAGGTTCCGATCTGGAAGCACCAACAATTCTCGGACGGCACCGAGGAATGGGTCGGCGCCTGCTGAGCGCAAGTCGGCCGGGAGGCCGTCCGGTCCGATTTGCGTAACCCCACCCCTGCCGTGAGCGTTGGTTCTGCAGACGGTTAATCTGCTGATCGGTCAGTTGCGGTCGCTCATGAGGTAGGGAGGTCGTAATGGCAGCACTTGCTTGGTTGTTGATTCCGCTTTTCGCTGCGCTCGGCGCTGCGATATGGGGAAGCTGGGCCACCCGTAATCGAACGACCGGCGATGTCTCCGAACTCGCCGGCTATACCCGGTTCCGTGAGGCGATGGAGAAGTCGCACTCCGGTTCCGATGTCGTCTGAAGCCTCATCGCGCGTACGCAGTCGCCAATCCGCATCGTGATTCCGACTGCCGACATCCTCCGGCGCAGCCCGCGCCCGGTTCCCCGCCTCGTACGGACCGGCCCCGGCGGTGCGCTGGCAGACCCTTCCCGTACTGTCGTTCCATGCCACGCCGCACCGCGACGATGCTCGCCTCCACCCTGATCCTCATCGCGCTGCTCTGCGCAGGCGTGCTGATCAAAGTGCCGTATTCGGAGATGTCTCCCGGGCCGACCGTGAACACCCTCGGCAAGGTCGGCGGCGAACCCGTCCTGCAGATTTCCGGGCACAAGACGTACCCGACGTCCGGCAACCTCAATATGACGACGGTCAGAGTCACCGGTGCCGACTACAACATGAATCTCGTCGAGTCCGTCTATGGCTGGCTGGCCCACGACAGCGTGGTCGTCCCGCACGACACCCTCTACCCCGACGGCAAGACCGAGCAGCAGTCGACGCAGGAGAACGCCGAGGAGTTCAGCCAGTCCCAGGAGAGCGCCAAGGCCGCCGCGCTGACCGAACTGGGCATCCCGGTGGCGTCGCGCGTCGTGGTCTCCACGGTCGTCAAGGGGAGCCCCGCCCAGGGCAAGCTGCACGCGGGCGATGTGATCAAGCAGGTCGACGGTACGCCCGTCGAGCAGCCCGAGGACGTGGCGAAGCTGGTCACCCGCCGCGACCCCGGTGAGAAGGTCACGTTCACGATCATCCCGGCCCGCACGGCGCAGGCGGCCGAGAAGGCCGGCAAGGAGCCCAAGGGCAGCCGGAAGATCGTCATCACCACGGTGAAGGCACCCAAGGAGAACCGCGCGATCGTCGGCATCCAGGCCGGGACGGACCACACGTTCCCGTTCCGGATCGACATCAAGCTCGCCGATGTCGGCGGTCCGAGCGCCGGTCTGATGTTCTCGCTGGGCATCATCGACAAGCTGACCCCCGGCAAGCTCACGGGCGGCAAGTTCATCGCGGGCACCGGCACGATCGACGACAAGGGCAAGGTCGGCCCGATCGGCGGCATCAACATGAAGCTGGTCGGCGCGCGCAACGCGGGCGCCAGGTATTTCCTGACGCCGGACGAGAACTGCAGGGCCGCCGCCTCCGACACCCCGAGCGGACTCACCCTGGTGAAGGTGAAGACGATCGACGACGCGAAGAAGTCGCTGGAGAAGATCCGGGCGGGGGACACGGCCGGGCTGCCGAGCTGCTCGGCAGGCTGACCGCGCCCCCGCGAAGGACGCGACCGGGTCAGGCCTCGAAGGTCGCGGCCAGCGCGTCGGCCAGGCCGGGCACCAGGCCGGCGCCGGTCCGCACCTCGCTCGGGGTGTCCTTCGCGCGAAGCCGTACGGCCGACTCACGCGTACCGTCCCGAAGGACCGCCACGGTCATCCGCACCTCCTGACGTTCCGGGTGCTTGGCGACCCACTTGGTCAGCTGAGCGTCGCTGAGACCCTCGGGCACGGAGGCCTCCGCGGACGGCGGCAGCATCAGCCGCTCCACCGTCATCGCGCAGCCGATCACCGCGTCGGGCCAGGCGATCGTGGCGAGGAACTCGTCCAGGGCGGTGCCCGGCGGCAGCTCGTCCTGCTCGATGGGGGTCAGTGAGGAAGTCGGGGATTCGGCGCTGTCCAGACCGAGCTGGGCGGCGAGACCGGGCTCCTGGACACGCAGCCGGGCGGTGTCGACCAGGGCGAAGAGCCGGGCCGGCTGGTCCCAGCCGAGGCCGGAGATGTACTCGTCGATTTCGAGCACGGCGACGGTGAGCGGGCTCGCGGCCATCGGAGGGCCTGAGGGGGAAACGTTGGGCATGGTCAATATCCTGCCTCCTTCCGCCCCGGGAGCGGGAACTAGGTAAAGCCTCAGTAAGTTGCATAGGTGGGCTCTACGATCGCTGGGCCCGCTTCACACGACCCGCGAACTTCGAGGTGCGCACGTTGGCTTTCCAGATGCCGGACCGCGGCGGAGGCCCGACCGGGCCACGGATCAGAGTCGGCCGCCCGTCCCGGCGTGCCCGTACCCTGCTCATGACACTGGGCGTCCTGGCGATTCTCGCCATGGCGTTCGTCATGTTCGCCGGGTTCTGGACGGACTGGCTGTGGTATCGGTCGGTCGCGTATTCGTCCGTCTTCACCACCACCCTGTGGACCAAGATCGGGCTGTTTCTCGTCTTCGGACTGCTGATGGCCGTCGCTGTCGGCCTGAACATCTGGCTCGCGCACCGGCTCCGGCCGCCGCTGAGCGCGATGTCGCTGGAACAGCAGAGCCTGGACCGCTACCGGATGAGCCTCGCCCCGTACAAGAAGTGGGTGCTGCTCGCGATCACCGCGCTCGTCGGTCTGATCGCCGGAGCATCCGCCTCCGGACAGTGGCGTACCTGGCTGATGTATGTGAACGGCGTGGCGTTCGGGCAGAAGGACCCCCAGTTCCATCTGGACGTGTCCTTCTACGCCTTCGATCTGCCCTGGTACCGCTTCCTGCTGGGCTTCGGCTTCGCGGCAACGGTGCTCTCGCTGATCGCCGCCGCGATGACCCACTATCTGTACGGCGGGCTGCGCATCACCAGCCCGGGAGCGCGGGCGACCGGCGCGGCCACCGGCCATCTGTCGGTGCTGCTCGGTGTCTTCGTCTCGCTGAAGGCCGTGGCGTACTGGCTCGACCGGTACGGCCTGGCCGTGAAGTCCAGCGACTTCAAGGCCACGGACAACTGGACGGGCCTGCGATACGTCGACGCCAACGCCTATCTGCCGGCGAAGACCATCCTGTTCTGCATCGCCGCGATCTGCGCCGTGCTGTTCTTCGCGACGCTCTGGCGCCGCACCTGGCAGCTCCCGGTGATCGGCTTCGGCCTGATGGTGCTCTCGGCGATCCTGATCGGCGGGCTGTACCCGGCGATCGTGCAGAAGTTCCAGGTCCAGCCGAACGAGCAGGCCAAGGAAGCCCCGTTCATCCGGAAGAACATCGAAGCGACGCGTGACGCGTACGACATCGACAACGCACAGGTCGACGACTACTCCGGCAAGAGCACGACGGACGACGACGCCAAGCTGCGCGCCAGCGCGAACGAGGCCGCCAGCTACCGGGTGATGGACCCCAACGTCGTCTCCCCGGCCTTCCAGCAGCTTCAGCAGAAGAGGAACTACTACCAGTTCCCCAAGACGCTGGACGTCGACCGCTACAAGGACGCCGCCGGCAAGGACCAGGACACGGTCATCGGTCTGCGCGAGCTCAACCTCGACGGCATCCCCAAGCGCAACTGGATCAACGACCACTTCACCTACACCCACGGCTACGGCGCCATCGCGGCCCGGGGCACGACGACGGGCAAGAACCCGAAGGGTTCCCCGGACTTCACCGAGTCCGGACTGCCGACGTCGGGTGAGTTCGACAAGTACGAGCAGCAGATCTACTACGGCGAGAAGACCGAGCAGTACTCCATCGTCGGCGGGCCCCAGAAGGAGCTCGACTACGAGGAGGACGGCGAGAAGACCACCAGCTACAAGGGCGACAGCGGGGTCAGTCTCTCCAACGCCTTCAACCGCGCCGCGTACGCCGTCTCGTTCAGTGAGCCGCAGATCCTGTACTCGGGGGCCATCGGCGAGGGCTCGCGGATTCTGTACAACCGCACGCCCAAGGAGCGCGTCGAGGCGGTCGCCCCGTGGCTGACCATCGACGGCGACGCCTACCCGGCCGTGGTGAACGGCCGCATCCAGTGGGTCGTCGACGCGTACACCACCACCAACGGCTACCCGTACGCCTCCCGTACGACGCTCGGTGACACCACGGCCGACTCGCTGACCACCAACCAGCGTGCGGTCGTCGCCCAGCAGAACCAGGTCAACTACATCCGCAACTCGGTGAAGGCCACCGTCGACGCGTACGACGGCAAGGTCAAGCTCTACGAGTGGGACACCAAGGACCCGGTTCTCAAGACCTGGCGCAAGGCGTTCCCGGGGACCGTGGAGCCCAGGGCGGACATCCCGCAGGAGCTCATGGACCACCTGCGGTACCCGCAGGACCTGTTCAAGGTGCAGCGCGAGCTGCTCACCCGCTACCACGTCACGAACCCCGCGCAGTTCTACAGCGGCAGTGACGCGTGGCAGGTCCCGGACGACCCGACCAACAAGGAGTCCGGCGCCGTCCCGCCGTACTACCTGAGCATAAAGATGCCGGACCAGACGGCCCAGAAGTTCTCGCTGACGACGACGTTCACGCCGAAGGGGCGGCCCGACCTCGGGGCGTTCATGGCGGTGGACGCGGATGCGGCCAGCAAGGACTACGGCACGATAAGGCTGCTGAGAGTCACCTCCACGGTGAAGGGCCCCGGGCAGGTACAGAGCGAGCTCAACGGCAACGACGACGTCGCCGAGTTCGTGAGAAACCTGAAGGGAACCGACTCCGACATCGAGTACGGCAACCTGCTGACCGTGCCGTTGGAGGGGGGCTTCCTCTACATCGAGCCGGTGTACACGCGCGGTGGTACGCAGAACTATCCGCTGCTGCGCAAGGTCGCCGCCTCGTACGGGTCGAAGACCGTCTTCGAGAACAGCCTCGGGGAGGCGCTCAACGCGGTCTTCGGGGTGACGGACTCCGGCACCACCCCGCCGCCGACGGACACCACCCGGCCCCCGGGCGAGACCACGCAGCCGCCGGCCACCGGTGACGCGGCGCTGAAGAAGGCGATCGCGGACGCGCAGAAGGCCTACTCGGAAGGCGAGGCAGCCCTGAAGGAACAGGACTGGACCGCCTACGGGAAGGCTCAGGCGGATCTGCAGGACGCGTTGCAGCGTGCGGCGGCCGCCCAGCCCAAGTCGGGCAGCGCGAACAGCTCGGACAAGGCCGATGACGCGAACAAGGCTGACAATGCGAGCAAAAAGGAAAAACCGGCCAGCGCTGACAGCGGTGGCTGAGTAACCCGGTAAAGGCTCACCCCCGCGTCGTGGTACGGTTTCAACACAACGACGCGGGGTGGAGCAGCTCGGTAGCTCGCTGGGCTCATAACCCAGAGGTCGCAGGTTCAAATCCTGTCCCCGCTACTGAAAGACCAAGGCCCGGATCCTTTCGAGGATCCGGGCCTTCGTCATGTCATGACGACTTTCTTGTGCAGGGTGCGTGAAGTGTGGTTCGCGGGGCACGAGTTGGGTCCGGACATGTTTGACTTGTCTCTCTGTGGGCATGTCGACAAAACGCTGAAGTGACCTCACTGGCCGCGATATACCAGGTGTACGCGGGTTGCAGGTGGTGCGACGATGGTATTTATGGGGGACAGGGCAACTCTGTTGGAGACAGGGCGGTTTGTGCAGCCTCGCGCTCATCGGACGGATAGCGCGATGAATGCGGCTTTTGGTGTTGCCACCAGGGAGAGCAACGAGACCACTGACACACCTGAGACACCTGAGATCATCAAGGCGACCGAGACTGCCGAGACTGCGGGGTGTGCCGCGACCGTCGAGAGCACGGAGTTCACAGAGAACGCGGGTGACAGGCCTCGCCTCCGGGTTCGACACCCTCGCCCTGCTGGCCGCCCTCCGTGGCCGACGCAGCCCCGCAGACGACGACTCCACCCTGCGCGTA
>NZ_JBEXPH010000220.1:0-12335 GCF_040611955.1 Streptomyces sp. NPDC006510
CTTGGGCCCCGACCCACTTCCGGGTCGGGGCCCAAGCCCTGTGCGCCGTACTCACTCACTCCGCCTCGAACTCCGAGAGCAGAGCGTCGAGGGAGTCGTCACCGTCCTGGGCCGCGACGATCCGACGGGCCATCTCGTGCAGCGTCAGCTGCTCCAGGAAGAGCGTGATGGGCACATCGAGGTCGAAGTCGTCCCGGAGGCAGCCGACCAGGTGGACGGCGGTCAGGGAGTCGCCGCCGGCCGCGAAGTACGTCATCTCCGGGTCGTCGGCGTCCGCCAGGCCCAGGGCCTCGGCGATCAGCGCGCGGACGTCCTGCTCCAGGTCGGCGGTACGGCCGCCCTGCTCCGGCTGCTCGCCGCCCGGCGCGACCGGTACGAGGCGGTACGCGCCGTGGCTCTCGCCGGCGAAGGGGTAGGACGGCAGAGCGACCCGTCGGCCGGCGCCCTCCCGCACCACCTGCTCACCCGCCAGCCAGGCCTCGCCGAGCGGGTCGGGCCCGCCGAGGCCCACCGCACCGCCCGAGGCCAGTTCGGCGAGCAGGTCCGCCGCCCCCGCCCGGTCCCCGGCCCGCACATAGCCGCGCACGGCCAGTGGGGCACGGCCCAGGTACAGCGTGTACGCGGTGTCGGCGAGGGACGGGGCCCCCGGAGCCCGCAGCGCCCCGGCCAGCCGGCCGGCCATCGCGGAGAGGTCCTCCCGGGTGCGGGCGGACAGCAGCAGGACCTCCGGTGCGCCCTGGGCCTCCGGCTGCTCGGCAGCGGTGCGCCGGGGCGCCTCCTCCAGGACCACGTGCACATTCGTGCCGCCGATGCCGACCGAGCTCACCCCGGACCGGCGGGGACCGAGTTCGGGCTCCGGCCAGGCGGTTGCCCGTCCGACCAGGTGGAACGGCGAGTCGTCGAAGCCCAGTTCGGGGTGCGGGCGGCCGGCGTCGGCGTTCGGCACCAAGGTCGCGTGCTCCAGCATGAGCACCGACTTGATCAGCGCGGCCACGCCCGCCGCGGCGTCCAGATGGCCGATGTTCGACTTCACCGAGCCGATTCCGATCCGCTCGGTGCCGAGCGCCCCCTTGAACGCCGCGGTCGCCGCCGCCGCCTCGATACGGTCACCGAGCGCGGTGGCCGTGCCGTGCGCCTCCAGGTATTGGGCGTCCGCCGGATCGAGACCGGCCGCCGCCCAGGCCTCCACGATCGCGGCGGTCTGCTGGTCGACTCCGGGCGCGGTGAACCCGACCTTGGTGGCTCCGTCGTTGGTGATGGCGCTGCCCCGGATGACCGCCCTGATCGGGTCGTTGTCGGCGAGCGCGTCGGACAGTCGGCGCAGCACGACCACGCCCACCCCGTTGCCGGGGACGGTGCCGCCGGCCCGCTCGTCGAAGGGCCGGCAGCGGCCGTCCGGCGAGTAGATGCCGCCCTGCTGGTGGACGTAGCCCCGCTTGCGCACCGTGTCCACGGCGACACCTCCGGCCAGCGCCGTGTCGCACTCGCCGAGCAACAGCGACTGCACCGCGAGGTGCACCGCCGTCAGCGAGGTGGAGCAGGCCGTCTGCACCGTCAGGCTCGGGCCCTCCAGGCCCAGCCGGTAGGAGATCCACGGTGCGAGGAACTCACGGTCGGTGAGGATGCGCACCTGGAGCGCCCCGATGGACGCGGCGAGCCGCGGGTCGGTCTGCGCGGCCAGCATGTGCTCGGTGGGGCCGCCGCCGACATACACGCCGGTACGTGCCGACTCGCCCAGCGGGCTGCGCCCGGCGTCCTCCAGCGCGGACCAGGCCGTCTGCAGGAGCAGCCGGTGCTGGGGGTCGAGGGCCGCGGCCTCGGTGCGGTTGACGCCGAACAGCTCCGCGTCGAAGCGGTCCGCGTCCGCGAGATGGCCCTTGGCCGGTATGTAGTCGCGGCCGCGCACCTCCTGCGGGTCGGCGCCGTCGGCGATCAGCTCCTCCTCGGTGAATTCGGTCACCGAGCAGAGCCCGCCGAGCAGGTTCGCCCAGTAGGTGTCCAGGTCGGGGGCGCCGGGGAAACGGCCGCTCATCCCGACGACCGCGATCGCGGAGTCGGCTGCGAGGGGCTCGGCGGCGCTGGCGTTCTCGGTCATCGTGTGGAGCCTTTCCGGTAGCTGAGTCGTCGGGCGGCGGCGGTGCGTCGTGCGTGCCGGTCACCGCCGCGCGCGGCGGCAGTGTCGGCGGGAGGGGCGGTGTCGGGAGCCCCGGCCAGGGCCCCGAGGGCCGCCCGGTCGAGGTGGGCGGCGAGGGCGCTGACGGTGGGGTGGCGGAACAGGTCGACCAGGCTGAGTTCGCCGTACGTGCCCAGCTCGCGCAGGGCGGACAGGACGCTCAGCAGCCGGATCGAATTGCCGCCCAGATCGAAGAAGTGGTCGGTCACGGCAACGAGTTCGAGATTGAGAACCCGGGCCCACAAGCCGGCCACCAGCTGCTCGGTCGCGGTACCCGCCACGGTGGTCGAGCCGTCCGGCCGGCACCGCACGGTGGCGGGCTCCGGGAGCCGGGCCCGGTCGATCTTGCCGTTGCTGCTGAGCGGCATCTCGTCCAGGCGCACGAACACCTCGGGCACCATGGACCCGGGCAGCCGCCGGGCGAGATGGGCGCGCAGCTCCGCGTCCGGGGGCGCCGCCCCGTCCCGGCCCACGACGTACGCCACCAGCCGCTGGGCGGTGCCCGTGCCGCGGACGGTGGCCGCCGCCAGGGCGACGCCCGGCGCACCGGCCAGCAGGGTCTCGATCTCGCCGAGTTCGATGCGCACGCCGCGCAGCTTGACCTGGAGGTCGGAGCGCCCGAGGTAGTGGATGAGCCCCTGCGCGTCGATCCGGCCGAGGTCACCGGTGCGGTACATCCGGGTGCCCGGTGCGCCGTGCGGGTCGGCGACGAACCGTTCGGCGGTCAGGCCGGGCCGGCCGATGTAGCCGCGGCCCAGCGACGCACCGGCCACGTAGATCTCACCGGCGACCCCGGCGGGGACCGGCCGGAGCAGCTCGTCGAGGACGTAGACCCGGGCCCCGGGCACGGCGCCGCCGAGCACCACGGGCTCGCCGGGGGTGAGGTCCCCGGTGGTCGCGTAGACGGTCACCTCGCTGGGACCGTACGCGTTCACGATCCGCCGTCCGGGCGCGCCGAGCCGCTCGACCAGTTCGGCCGGGCACGCCTCGCCGCCGACCGCGACGGTCCGCAGCTCGGGCAGCTGCCCGGTCAGGTCGGGCAGCAGCATCGCGGCGGACGGCGGCAGGAACACATAGGTGATGCGGGAGTCCCGCAACCGCTCCAGCAGCGCCTCGCCGATCCGCTCGTCCTCCCGCGGGATGTGCAGCTCCGCCCCGGCCACCCAGGGGAAGAAGAGGTCGGACACGGCGACGTCGAAGCCGAACGACACGAATTGCAGCACCCGGTCGCCGGCCTCGACCGGAAAGGAGTTCCGGACCGCCCGGGTGAGGTTGACCAGCGCCCGGTGCTCGATGGCGACGCCCTTGGGGACGCCGGTGGAGCCCGAGGTGAACAGGACGTAGGCGAGGTCCTCGGGGGCCGGTGCGGTGCCGGTCGCGGCGGACCCCGGCGCGACGGGGTCCGTGACGGCCGGGCGGTCGACCCGGATGCACGGCACCTCCAGGCGCGCCGCCTTCTCCGCGGTCTCCCGGGAGGCCAGCAGCAGTCCGGTGCCCGAACTCTCCACCATGTGGCGGAGCCTGGCCTCCGGGTGGGCCTGATCCAGCGGTACGTATGCGCCGCCCGCGCGCAGCACGGCGAGGGCCGCGATGCCCTGGTCGGCCGAGCGGGGCAGGAACAGACCGACCCGGAAGCCGGGCCGCACCCCGGCGCCGCGCAGCCGGGCGGCCAGCGCGTCGGCACGGGCGAGCAGTTCGGCGTAGCTCAGGCGGAGATCGCCGCAGACCAGGGCCGTGGCATCGGGGTGTTCCGCCGCCCGGTCGGCGATCAGGTCGGGTACCAGGCGGTCCAGCGGTGCGGCCTCCGCGAGGCGGTCGGCGCCGGCGATGGTCCGCCGGCGTTCGTCGGCCGGGACCAGCTCCACCGAGGACAGCGGTGCGGACGGGTCCGCGAGGAGCCCCGCCAGCAGGGTGCGGAAGTTGTCCGTCCAGCGGCGGACCGTCGCGGCGTCGAACAGGTCGCTGCGGTAGATGAACTGGGCGGCGAGTCCGGCGCCCCAACGCTCCATGAACAGATGGAAGTCGAACTTCGCGGTGTCCAGGGTCAGGGCGAGCCGTTCGGTCGTGGCACCGGCCAGCCGCAGATCCGGCGCGGCCTCGTCCTCGTAGCTGAGGGCCACCTGCACCACCGGGTCGTGGCTGGTCTCACGGACCGGGGCGAGGGTGTCGACCACCGCCTCGAACGGCGCGTCCTGGTGGGGCTGTGCCGCCAGCATCGAGGCCCGGACGCGGCTGGTGAGCTCGTCGAGCGAAGGGTCACCGGACACATCCACCCGCATCGCCAGGGTGTTGGTCAGCATCCCGACCATCTCCTGGAGTTCGGGCCGCTCACGCCCCGACGACGGGTAGCCGACGACCAGGTCCTCGCCGCCCGAGAGACGGGAGAGGAACGCGGTGTACGCCGCGAACATCGTCATGAACGGGGTGGCGCCCTGGGCCGCGGCCACTTCGGCCAGACGCTCCCTGACCTCGGCGCCGAGCAGGAAGCGCTCGGTGCCCCCCGCGGCCGTGCGGACCGGTGGGCGCGGGCGGTCCAGCGGCAGTTCCATGGCGATGGGCGCGCCGCGCAGCCGGTCGACCCAGTGATCCACGGACGCCTCGAACGCCCCGTCCGCGGCCCGCTCCCGCTGCCAGGCCGCGTAGTCGGGGAACTGGAGCGGGAGTTCGGACGGCCGGTACACCGTCCCCCGGGCCTCGTGCCGGTAGTTGTCGGACAGCTCCTCCAGCATCAGGCCGAGCGACCAGCCGTCGCAGACCAGGTGATGGGCGACGAGGAGCACCCGGTGGCTGCCGTCGTCGACGGCGCACACGGTGCAGCGCAGCAGCGGTCCCGCGGCGATGTCGAAGGGGAGCGCGGCCTCGGCGCGCACCAGGGCGTCCGCACCGGCGGCGGGCACGTCCCGCCGGACCGTGAGCGGCACCCGTCCGACGGCCGAGACGCGCTGTGCCGGGGTGCCGTCGTCGGCGGTCCGGAAGACGGTCCGCAGCGCCTCGTGGCGGGCGACGAGCGCGTCCAGCGCGCGGCCGAACGCGTCGGTGTCGAAGGGCCCGCGCACCGTGAAGGCGACCGGGACGTTGTACTGGGGGGAGCCCGGATTCAGCTGGTCGAGGACCAGCAGTCGGCTCTGGGCGTCGGAGGCGGGGAACTCGTACTCCTCGTCCCCGCCGCCCTCCCCGGCGTAGAGGTCGATGAGCTCGACGGCGTCGACGGTCATGGTTCTCAGTCCCCTCGGAGGGCGGTTTCGAGGACCGCGGCGATCTCGGCCGCCGGGCCCGGGGTGAGTACGTCGCTGTGACCGCAGTCCAGTTCGTGTACATCGAGCGCGGCGGTCACGCGCTGCCAGGTCTCGGTCTTCTCGGTCGTGGTCGGCCAGTCGTCGTGCGTGGCGGAGAACAGCGTCATCCGGCCCTCGTAGCGGGACGGGCGCCACTCCCGCACGAGCCGGGTGTGATGCACCCCGGCGTCGACGAGGGTGTGCAGCCGGGCTTCGGAAAGGCCGTCGAAGGCCACCTCGTGGGCCTTGGCGAACACCGCGGACCGCTCCAACGGCCCGGCCGGCAACGGCAGCTCCGGGGCATGGGCGTGGAGCATGATGCGCAGCATCTCGTCCTCGACGGCGGCGGCATCCGGGGGATTGCGCCTGAGCCTGTCCGGCATCGGCATGGCGTCCACCACGGCGAGCATCCCGACCTCCTCGCCGGCCCGGCGCAGCCGCACCGCCAGTTCGTGGGCGAGCGGACCGCCGAAGGACCGGCCGAGCAGCAGATACGGTCCCCGCGGCTGGAGTTCACGGACACTGCGCAGGTACAGCTCCGCCATCTCGTCCAGGGTGTCCGGGAGATCGCCGACACCGTTCAGCAGCGCCGGGCTCTGCAGGGTGTGCACCGGGCGGGCCGGATCGAGGTGCGGCAGCAGGTTCACGTACGACCAGCTGAGACCGAGCCCCGGGTGCACGCAGATCAGCGGGGTGCGGTCGCCGCCGGTCCGCAGGGTGAGCACATGCTCCAGGCTGTTGTGGTGCGGCCCGTCCGACGCCGCAGCGGGCCCGGGGCGCTTGGCGGGGCGCAGCGGTATCCGCGGAGCGGAACCGTTCGCGGACGGCGGCGTGTCGAGCCGGGCGGCGAGACCGGCCGGGGTCGGCGCGTCGAACAGGGCGGAGACCGGGAGCCGTACGCCGAGGACCGTCTCGATCTTCGACTTCAGCCGCAGCGCGGTCAGCGAATGGCCGCCGGCCCGGAAGAAGTCGGTGTCGGGCCCGACCGCGGGGATGCCGAGCACCGTGCCGAACAGGGCACACAGCTCCCGCTCGCGCGGGGTGCGCGGAGCCCGGTGCGCCACCGGCTCCCCGGTGGGGCCGGGGTCGGGGAGCGCGGCCCGGTCGACCTTCTGGTGGCGGGTGAGCGGCACCTCGTCGATCCGGGCCCACCGGGACGGCACCAGATGCGCCGGTAGCTGCCGGGCGGCATGCTCCCGGACCCGGGCGAGGGTGTGGTCCCACTGCTCCTCCTGGTCCGGGCGCGCACCGGAACCGTTGTTTGTGCTCCGCGCCAACACCAGCCAGGCGGCCAGTAGCTTGCCGCCCGCCGCGTCCCGCCGGGCACCGACCACGGCCCGCGCCACGCCGGGACAGCCCGCCAGCGCGGCCTCGACCTCGGCGGGCTCGACGCGGAAACCACGCACCTTGACCTGGTCGTCGGCCCGGCCCGCGAACTCCAGGGCACCGTCCGGCGTCCAGCGGGCCAGGTCCCCGGTGCGGTACATACGGCTGCCCGGCGGCCCGTACGGATCGGCGACGAACCGCTCCGAGGTGGGGACCGGCCGCCCGAGGTAGCCCCGGGCGAGACCGCTGCCGCCGATGTAGAGCTCACCGGTGGCGCCCACCGGGACGGGGCGCAGCCGGGCGTCCAGGACATGGGCGCGGGTGTTGTCCAGAGGACGCCCGATGGGGACGGCCCCCGGCCGATCCGTGGCCTGGGCGGTGGCGGTGTGCGCGGTGGCGAACACCGTCGTCTCGGTGGGGCCGTAGCCGTTGACGACCACCGTGCCCGGGCAGTGCTCCCGGATCCGGCGCACGGTGTCGGGCGCGAGGACGTCACCGCCGGACCACACCTCACGGAGCCCGGCCAGCGCCTCGGGCGCGATCTCCGCGACGGTGCGCAGCAGTTCGGGCGTGAGCATCAGCGCGGTGACCCGCCGTTCCCGGACCACCCGCTCCAGCAGCTCGGGAGTGACCGCCTCGGCGGGGGCCACGACCACGGTCCCGCCGTTCAGGAGCGGGATCCACACCTCGTAGGTCGAGGCGTCGAACGTGTACGGGTTGTGCAGCAGCACCCGGTCGTGGGCACCGCCCGCGAAGCGGCCGTCGGCGGCGAGTTCGGTGATCGCCTGCTGCGGGACGACCACCCCCTTGGGTTCTCCGGTGGAGCCGGAGGTGTAGATCACGCAGGCGGCGGACCCGGGACGGTCGGGGACACCGGCGAAAGGTGCGGGCCCGGACACCTCGGTGACGTCCAGCACCGCGGTACCGGCGGGCAGCACAGCGGCAGCCGGACCCGTCCCCGCGGTGAGGACCAGGGCGGGGGCTGCCGCCGCCATCAGCCGGGCCAGCCGCTCCGCCGGGTGCGCCGGGTCGAGCGGCAGCCAGCAGGCGCCCGCCTTGAGGACCGCGAGCTGGGCCACGACCAGGGACGCCGAGCGGGGCAGCAGCAGGGCCACGGTGTGCCCCGGTGCCACACCGGCCCGGACGAGGCGGCCGGCCAGCCGGTCCGACGCGGCGTCGAGCCCGGCGTAGCTGAGGGTCTCGCCGTCCGTGTCGACGGCCGGTGCGTCCGGCGTACGGGCCACCTGGGCGGCGAACCGCCCGGTCAGGGTGGCAGGTGCGGCGGGCGTGCGGGCCGGGCCGTCGGCCAGGGCCAGCAGCTGGTGCCGCTCCGCCGCGGGCAGGGCGTCGATGTCCTCCACCGGTGTCTGCGGCGAGCGGGCCAGCTGCTCCAGTACGTGTGCCAGGCGCTCGGTGACCGCGGTCGCCGAGATGCCCCGGCGGCAGCTCACCGACAGCAGCAGCCGGTCCTCGGCGACCGCCGCGATGGTGACCGGGTAGTGCGTCGCGTCCGTCACCTTCACCAGGCGGACGGCGCCGGAGCCTTCGTCGCTCCCGGAACCCCGGGGGAAGTTCTCGAAGGCGATGATCGAGTCGAACAGCTCACCGGCCCCCACGGCGCGCTGCACCTCGGCGGCTCGGGCGTGGTGGTGCTCCAGCAGCCGGGACTGCTCGTCCTGGATCCGGCGGAGCAGCTCGTCCACCCGCTCGCCGTCCCGCAGCCGTACCCGTACCGGCAGGGTGTTGATGAACAGGCCCACCATGGACTCGACACCGGGCAGGTCGTGCGGGCGCCCCGAGACGACCGCGCCGAAGACGAGATCGCGGGATCCGGTCAGCCTGGCCAGGACCAGGGCCCAGGAGACCTGCACCAGGGTGTTGAGGGTGACGCCCGCCGAGGCGGCCCGCCGGACCAGCCTCTCGGTCAGGCCGGTGGTCAGCCACAGCCGTGAACGGTCCGGCGCCGTGTCCGGTCCGGCGGGGGCCAGCAGCGCGGGCCGTTCCAGGCCCTCCAGCGACTCGCACCACGCCGCTTCGGCCTTGTGCCGGTCCTGACCGCCCAGCCACACCAGGTAGTCCCGGTAGGGCGCGGCGGGCGGCAGCGGCCGGCCCGCCACGAGGGCGGCGAGGTCCCGCTCGACGACCGGCATCGACCAGCCGTCCAGCAGGATGTGGTGGAAGGACACGATCAGTTCGGCACCGGTGCCGTGCCGCAGGAACGTGGCACGGACCAGCGGTGGGCGGGCCAGGTCGAAGCGGAGCGCCGCGTCCTCGCGCAGCACCTCCTCGGTGCGCACATCCACCTCGTCCGGGGCGAGACCCGTCAGGTCCACTTCGGTCCACGGCACCCGGACCGCCTTCGGCACGACCTGGACCGGCCGGTCCAGGCGCTCGTGCCGGAAGCAGGCTCGCAGATTCGGATGCCGGTCCAGGAGCGCGGCGACCGAGGCCCGTACCGTTTTCCCGGTGATCGCGGGGCCGATCAGGAATCGGGCCTGCACCAGATAGGGGTCGGGGCCGTCGGTCTGCCGGGCGGCGTGGAAGAGCAGGCCCTCCTGCAACGGGGAGAGCGGCAGCACGTCCGCGATGCGCGCGTTCATCGTCGCTCCCCTTCGCCGCCGGTGGAGCCGGTGTCGTCGAGGCCGGCGTCGAGGTCGCCGAAGTCCATCTCCTGCGCGAGGAGTTCGAGCTGGTCCCCGGTCAGGTCGACGAGCGGGAAGTCGGACGGGGCGTGGACGGCTCCGTCGTCCGGCCCGCAGTGGTCCGCGAGGACACCGAGCGCCTCGGACCACGCCCGGGCCAGCGCGCCCATCTCGTCCTTCGTGAACACCCCCGACGGGTAGGAGAAGCTCGCCTCCAGAACGGGCTCGCCGTTCTCCTCACGGGCCAGCACATCCACCTCCAGGGCATGCGCCAGCGGCACGGCGTCCGGGCCGGGCTCCAACAGCCGCCCGCCCGCCGCGTCGCTCGCGCCGAACCGGCCCAGATAGTTGAAGCGGACATCGGGCGCCGGGAGCGCGGCGAGTGCCGGCCCGGTCCCGGGGTTGAGGTAGCGCAGCAGACCCCAGCCGAGCCCGCCGGAGGGCACCGCCCCCAGCTGCTCCTTGACGCACTTCAGGGCCTCTCCCGGCTGACCGCCGGGCGCCACCGACGCGGCACCGACATCCAGGCGGACCGGGTACTGCGTGGTGAACCAGCCCACGGTGCCGGACACATCGACCGGGGCGGAGATGGCCTCGCGCCCATGGCCCTCCAGGTGGACGACGAGCGCGGAACCGGTGCCCCGGCGCTGGACGGCCGCCGCGGTCAGGGCGGTCAGCATCACCGCGTCGGGACGGCAGTTGAAGGCGCCCGGCAGGGTGACGAGCACACTGCGGGTGAGCCCGGGGTCCAGTTCGAAGGTGAGGGTCTCCCGGCGCCCGGCCGCCCCCGGACCGTCGGTGAGGCGGGCCGTGTCGTCCGCCAACTGCCGCTTCCACCAAGGGAGTTCATCGAGCCGTAGCCCGGCCTCCCGGGAGAGCAGCCGGGACCAGCGGGTGAACGAAGCCGTCTTCGCGGGCGCGACGTTCCCCTCCGGACGGCGGTCCAGCGCCGCGGCGAGCGCCTGCCCGAGCACCCGCCAGGAGAATCCGTCCACGGCCAGATGGTGCACGGTCAGCAGCAGGGCACCGGGCCGGCCGGAACCGGGGTCGAGCCACACCGCCCGCACCATCTCGCCGTCCTCGGGCCGCAGCGTGACGCGCCGCGCGAGCTCCGTCGCCCGGGAGTGGAGATCGGCGTCCGCCGGCACGGCCACCCGGACGGCTCGCGCACCGGCGGGTGCGCTCTCCTCGGGCACCTGGAGCTCCCAGCCGGTGTCGTCGTCGCGCACCAGGCGCATCCGCAGCGCGGCGTGCCGCTCGGTCAGTACGGAGACGGCCTCCTCGATCGCCGCGAGTCCGGTGCCGTGCGCCAGCGGGAACAGCATGGACTGGGTGAACGTGGCGGTGTCGCCGCTCTGTTCGCGCCACCAATGCATCACCGGGGTGAGGGGCAGCCGCCCGGTTCCGGTGTCCTCCTCCTCCGGCGCGTCGTCGTCGGGCGTGCGGGCCAGCACGGCCAGCCGGGCCGGGGTGCGTACGGTGAACACGTCGTGCGGCGAGAGCACCAGACCGGCCGCCCGCGCCCTGGCGGCGAGCTGGATCGCCATGATGCTGTCGCCGCCGAGCCGGAAGAAGTCGTCGTCGGCACCGGCCTGTTCGAGGTCCAGGAGATCGGCGAAGAGCCCGCAGAGGATCTCCTCACGCGCCGACCCGGGGAGCCGGACGGTGTCCGCGGTCCGAGGGGCGGGCGCGGGCAGGGCGGACCGGTCGAGCTTGCCGTGCGAGGACAGCGGCAGCGCGTCCAGAGCCACCACGGCGGCCGGGACCATGGCCGCGGGCAGCCGCCCGGAGGCGTGCAGGAGCAGCGCGCCCTCGTCGATCTCCGCTCCCCGCGCGGGCACCACGTACGCGACGAGCTGTGCGGTGCCGGCCCGGTCGCTCCGTACGACGGCCACCGCCCTTTCCACGGTGGGGTGTTCCGCGAGCGCGGCGGCGATCTCACCCGGCTCGATCCGCAGACCGCGCAGCTTCACCTGCTCGTCGCTGCGCCCGAGGCAGTACGTGCTGCCGTTGTCGTCGCGGTGCGCGAGGTCGCCGGTGCGGTACATGCGGCTGCCGGGCGGACCGTAGGGGTCGGCGACGAACCGCTCGGCGGTGAGCGCGGCACGTCCCAGGTAGCCACGGGCGAGCGCGGGGCCCGCCAGGTACAGCTCACCGCCGACCCCGGCCGGTACCGGACGGAGCCGGTCGTCGAGGACGTAGGCGGTGGTGCCCGCCACCGGTGTGCCGATGGGCGGCACCGTTCCGTCGGCCTCCAGCGGTCCGGAGACGGTGGCGACGACGGTCGATTCGGTGGGCCCGTAGGCGTTGTGGAAGCGCCGCCCCGGGGCGGCCCAGCGGGCCACCAACTCCGGTGGGCAGGCCTCGGCGCCGACGACGAGGGCGCGCAGATCCGGATGCGGTCCGGCCGGCACGGTCGCGAGCACGGACGGCGGGACGAACGCGCAGGAGATCCGCCGCTCGGTCAGTACCGTCCCGAGGTCCTCGCCCACGAGCGGACCCGGCGGCGGCAGCACCAGGGTTCCGCCCGAGCCGAAGGCCAGGCACAGCTCTCCGACGGAGATGTCGAAGGAGGGCGGCCCGAGCTGGAGCACCCGGCTGTCCGCGTCCAGTGCGAGGCCGTCCACCAGGCTCCGGGTGAGCGCGGCCACACCGGCATGGGTGACCACCACGCCCTTGGGGGTGCCGGTGGAGCCGGAGGTGTGGATGACATGGGCGGCGTCATGGGGTTCCGGGCCGCCCGGCGGCAGCGGCTCCCCGGACCGGGCGGCCTCGTCGAGGACCAGGGTCGGCAGACCGGTTTCCAGGGGCGCGGCGCCGGGTTCGGTGACCAGGAGCACCGGCGCGGCCTCGGCGAGGACCCGGCGGATGCGCTCCGCCGGGTGGGCGGGGTCCACGGGCAGATAGGCGGCGCCGGCG
>NZ_JBEXPH010000221.1:0-12298 GCF_040611955.1 Streptomyces sp. NPDC006510
GTAAAACGCATCCACGTCCACGCCTACAGAAAGAAACAGCCCACCGAAACCACCATCCACCACCCCGACCCACCCCACATCAAAATCCTCGCCGTTTCTTAACTAAGCGGCATTGCCTTGCGGGGTACCGCATTCCCGCTTCAGTAGGGTTCCATCGGGCATCGCGAGCGGTACTTCAAGCCACCGCCGCACGCACAGCTTCACGGCTCACTATCCAGCTCCTCCGTACTCGCTTGTAACCAGCTCGCGCATACCGTCCCTGTCGTCAGGAGCAGAGAACAGACCGCGATGAGACCTCGCCGCCCCCTCCCGTCGCGGTCCCGGAATCAGACGGCCGTGGCGCGGTGCCAGAGCGGCGACAGGCGGCTGCCGACGGTCGCCAACCTGGCGTTCATTTGAGGCCGGAGTGGGACAGGCCTTCGACGAAGTGGCGCTGGGCCAGGACGAAGACGATCAGCATCGGCAGGACGGTCATGGTGGCAGCGGCGAGTTGAGTGTTCCACATCTGGCCGCCGTAGGCGTCGGTGAAGCGGGTCAGGGCCTGCGGCAACGTGAACAGCTCTGGTGACGTGAGGTACACCGTGGGTTCCAGGTAGAGGTTCCAGGAGGCGAGGAAGGTCAGGATCGCCACCGCCGACAGGGCCGGTTTGGCCAGCGGCAGGCAGATCCGCCACCAGATCGCGGGCCGGCCGAGGCCGTCGAGGCGGGCAGCCTCCTCCAGCTCGACCGGGAGAGCGATGAAGAACTGCCGCATGATGAACGTGGCCAGCACACACGGTGCGGCCAGTGCGGTCACCAGGATCAGCGGCCAGTGCGTGTTGATCAGGCCTGCCGATTTGAAGAGCTGGAACAGCGGCACGATCGTCACTTCGCTCGGCACCAGCATCCCGGTCAGCACCACCAGGAACAGCGCATTCGCCCCGGGAAACCGGATCCGGGCGAAGGCGTACCCGGCCAGACTGGACACCGACAGGGTGATCAGTGTGACCAGTGCGGCGATGTAGACACTGTTCAGATACTGCCGGGCAAAGGGCTGAAAGCTGAATGCCTCGGCGTATGCGGACAGTGTCGGTGAGTCGGTCCACAGCGATGGCGGGGCATCGAAGATTTCCGCCAGTGGTTTGACCGACGCGGCGACCATCCAGATCGTCGGCACCACGAACGGGATCGCCAGCACGCCCAGAGCGATCACCAGCAGTACCGACCGGACCCTGTCAGTCCTCATAGAACACCCACTTACGACGCAGCTGCCATTGCAGCAAGGTGAGCAGCATGACGAAGGACAGCAGCATCAGGGCCAGCGTCGAGCCGTAGCCGATGTCGTTGAACTCGAAGGCCTGCTGGAACACGTAGTACACGAGGACCGTGGTGGACAGCTCCGGCCCGCCACCGGTCAGGACGGCGATCTGGGCGAAGGACTGCAACGCTCCGACCACCGTGACGATGACGGTCAGCAGCACCGTCGGGGAGATCAGCGGCAACGTGATCCGGGCGAAGACCGTGCGGCTGTTCGCACCGTCGATCCGGGCGGCCTCGTACAGCTCCCGTGGCACGCCCTGCAAGGCGGCCAGGAACAGCACCATGTTGACCCCGACGCTGCGCACCACCTGTGTGAGGATCACCGACACCATCGCGGTGTCGCCCTCCTGCAGCCAGTTCGGCCCGTCGATCCCGACCGTGCCAAGCAGGCCGTTGATGCCGCCGTTGTCCTGCAGCAGGAAGCCCCAGACCAGGGTCCAGGCGACCACGGAGACCACCACCGGGGAGAAGAACAGCATCCGGAACACCGTGACACCGCGGAACTTGCGGTTCAGCAGGACGGCGATCAGGAGCCCGAGCGTGATGTTGACGACCACCACCCCGCCGGAGAAGAGCACCGTTGCCAGCAGCACCTTGGGCAGTTGCGGATCGTCGGCCAGGGCCGCGTAGTTCTCGCCGCCGACGAAGGTCTGCTTGCCGGTGAAGACGTTCCAGTCGTTCAGGCTGTACCAGATCGCCATGCCGACCGGCAGCAGGACGAACACCGCCACCCCGACGAGCTGCGGCAGGATGAACAGGTAGCCGGTCAGCACGTCCCGCCGGCGGGTCGTCCAGAAGGTCGGCCCGGATGCGCGTGCGGCCTTGGCGACGGCCGGCGCAGCCGCCTGCCCGGCGGCCTGCGGGGTGGCCCGCTCAGCGGCCCGTGTCCTGGTCACTTGGCCAGAATCGGATCGATCGCGGCGCAGACCGAGCGCAGGACGGCCGGGATGTCGGCATCCGGGCGCCACACCGCATCAAGCGCCGTCTTGCCCTTCTGGGCTATCTCCGCCGGGCTGGTGTGGTTGGGCAGCGTGACGGCGTCCGGCAGCTGGTCGACCACCGCGTCCTGCAGCTGGGCGGCGTTGAGGACCTTGTTGTTCGCGGCGAGCTTGTCCCCGGTCAGCAACGACTTCCGCGGCGGCGGGAAGTACTGGGCCAGCTTGGCGGCGTTCTCCGGATTGGTCAGGTACGCGAGGAAGTCCGCCGCCTGGTCCGGATGCTTGCTGGAGGCCAGTACGCCCACCCCGGCCTGGCCGAGGACGGAGTACTTCCCGCGGGGGCCCGCGGGCAGCGGGTAGAGCCCGAAGTCGAACGTGCCGGTCAGCAGCGAGGCGCGGGAGACCTGCGCGATGGTGAAGGCGGCATCGCCGGCGAAGAAGTCGGCGGTGGTGCCCGGGCCCGGCATCGCCTGGGTCTTGAACGCCGCGTCGTGCAGGAAGGTGAAGGCCTGCTGCATCTCGGGGCTGGCGAAGGTGCAGGTCTTGCCGTCCGGACTCCACGCTGACGCGCCCCAGCCGGTCCACACTGTGGCCAGCACGTTCCACGCCTTGTAGTCGAAGTCGCGGACGACGAAGCCGGCCTTGCCGGTCTTGGCGTGGACGGCCGCTCCGGCGGCTGCGACTTGATCCCAGGTCAGTGTGGCCGGATTGATCTTCTGTCCGGCTTTGGCGAGCAGGTCGGTGTTCACGTAGAGGGCGTACGGCGAGTTGGAGAACGGGTAGGCGTACAGCGTGCCGTCGCGGCTGAGCTCCGCTGTCACGCTGTCGAGCAGGTCGTCGTACTTCCAGCCCGGGGTGGCCTTGAGTTTGTCGGTCAGACCGACGAGTGCGTCGGAGGCTATGAGATCCCGCGAGAGGTCGCCCATCCAGGCGAGGTCCGGGGCGTTGCCTCCGGCGATCTGTGTGGTGAGCGTCGTGTTGTAGTCGGCGAATGGCAGGCTCTCGAAGGTGATCTTCGCAACGTCGGGATGGTCGGCCCGGTAGGCGTCGCCAATGCTGTCGAGTAGCTTCAGCTGAGCTTCGTCCGAGGTCCAGACCGTCATCCGCAGCTCTGCTGCCTTGTCCGGAGTGTCGGCCGCCGGCCCGGCGCAGGCCGCGCTGAGTGCAAGGACCGTCGTCAAGGCGACAGCGCTCAGCGCCTTTCTGGTTCTGATCATGGTGGTTCCCTTCGACGTGCTGGTTGGCTGGCCCGGCTCAGTAGCCGGCGACCTCGGGCAGTGCAGTTCGACGCGATCTGTCCGGCTCAGTAGCCGACGACCTCGGGCCAGTGGAGTTCGACGCCGGCCTCGACCAGGCGACGTTGAAGCTGATCGACGAGTGCGGGTTCGGCGGCGACCTGCTGCGGGCTCAGTCCGCGGTCGAGGCAGAACGCGGTGAGCTCGCCCGCGGACTCACCGACGTTCCATTCGACCGGGTGGAGTCGGTAGGCGCCGTTGGTGATGTGGGTGGTGCCGATGTTCTTGGCGGCGGGGATCAGGTTCTGGGTCCGGACCGGGACCAGGGCGCCCAGCGGGATCTCGAACGGCGCCGACTCGACGTCGATGTAGTTGTCGCCGCCGGTCGAGGGGTGCAGGTCGATCCGGTACATCCCCACCCCGACGGATGCATCGAACCGGGCCGGCCCGCCGGACCCGCGGGATTTGATCGAGATGTCCTGTTCGCGGACGGTGGTCAGCGCCTTGATCCGGCGGGATTCCCGGATGTACGGAGCCTGCGCGAAGCCGTCGCTGGTTCCCACCAGATCCCCGCGCAGCCGCAGTCCCGGCCACCCGCGGCCACCGTCGGGCCGGGGCGCCTCGGTCTGCAGCCAGTAGACATAGGCCCGGGACTGCGCCTTTGCCGCGGCCAGATGCTGCAGTCGTTCGGCGGTGTCGATGATCGAGCCGCCGACGTAGTCCAGCTGGGGCCAGTTGGCCAGCACGATGTCGCTGTCGTACAGGCTGTCGGTGAAGGTCTGCCGGGCGGCGATCCGCCGGAACTGCCACAGGTCCTGATCGCCGGCGTCGAACCGCGGATCACCGGAGACGTCCTGCTCCGGATTTACGATCATGGTGCGCTGCTCCGGCACCAGGGTGCGCGGATTGGGCGCGGTGAACGACAGCATCGGCGCGCCCCAGTAGGGCAGCTCGAACGAGCGCCAGTCGTCGTAGTCGTCGGGCCGGGCGATCGTGTGATCCCCGGCGGCATGGTCGAAGACGAAACACCACGCGATCGACTGCACGTTGGCCGGGTCGGCGACGTCGGGAGCGCTCGGCTCACCGGTGTCGGACCGCGCCTCGGTACCGACGACGTAATCGGTGCCGGTCAGCGGCAGCAGGTCACCGGTCTCGGTGCCGTCCAGCACGAACTCCGCCGTGATCACGCTCTGCGCCCCGGTCTGCGGATCCGCGACCGTGACCGTGCGGACCACCCCGTCCACGACCTCGGCCCCGACCGGAACCGCGGGCTGCAGGATGGTCAGCCTGCCGCTCGACCGATACGGCGCGAGGAGAGCGTCGATCACTGCGAGCGCCACTCGCGGCTCGTGGCACAGCCGGCTCACCCGGCCGCGCCCCGGGTTGAGTTCACGGTCCCCGCGAGCCGCCGCCGACAGCGGATAGTGGTCCCGGTAGTAGCGACGGATGTTCTCCCGCAGCCTCCGGTAGCGGGCGGTTACGCCGAACTGCTCCACCCAGATGTGCTCATCCGGTGGCACCGCCTGCGACGTCAGCTGGCCACCCAGCCACGGGTACTCCTCGGTCATCACCACCCGGTGTCCGCGCTGCAGCAGGGCGAGAGCGGCTGCTACCGATCCGAGACCGCCGCCTATGACCGCCACGTCTGTGGCGATCTTGTTCACGACAGCCCTGCCGACCGGGCGACAATGGTGTCGCCCGCTTCGACCTCGGCTGCCAGGAGCCGCTGGGTGTCCAGATCGGCCCACTCCTGCGGGTCGGTGGTGACCAGCCGCTGCAGCAGCTCAAGCGCTTCGGCGGCGACCTTTTTGCGTGGCACGCGAAAGCCCGTCAGCACCCGTCCGTCGGTGCGATGACCACGGACCTCACCGAACGCGGCGACCGAGATCTCGCCAGGCACGTCCACCCCGGCACCGACGAGCGAGAGGATGACATCCTCGGTGAGGAAGGCGTCCTCGGCGATGATCAGCGTGGCCTCCGTGGCCCGAGCCAGTCGGGGCAGCTCGGCGACGCGCTCCTCGCCCACCAGCATGAACGCCATGCGGCCCGCCGCCGAGGCGGCCTCGACCGCGCCGCGCCGGTCCCGCGCAGTGGCGGTGTCGCGGCCGCGGTGCACATACAAGGCCTGGCGGTGTCCGCTGTTCGCAGCCAGGTCGATCACGGCGTCCGCCGGAGTGACATAGTCGACGCCGACGTACGGCACGGCCGCGGCCGTCTCGTCCCTGCGGCCGACCGCGACGAACGGGAACTGCTCGGCGACCAGCCGTTCCAGCTCGGACCCGACCATCTGCTGGCCGAGCAGGATGCAGCCATCGGTGAGCCGCAGCCGGGTCTTGCGATGGAACAGACTGCGGGTGCCGTTCTCGACCGGTGAGGACGTGAAGAACAGCAGGTCCCAGCCGATCGCCTCGGCCGCACGTTCGATCCCGTTCAGCAGCGGGCCGTAGAAGTCCAGGCTCTCCGGCGACAGGGCTTCCTCGTAGGTGAAGACGCCGATGATCTGGTTGTCCAGACCGGCCAGCCGGCGGGCCGCCGGATCGGCGACGTAGGTGGCCTGCTCAAGCGCCCGCTTGACCCGCGCCCGGGTCTCTTCCGGGATACGCACGTTCGTGCCGTCACGGTCGTTCAGCACCACCGAGACGGTGGTCTGGCTGACCCCCGCGATCTCGGCGATTTCGCGCTGGGTGACCCGGCGCGGCTTCGTTGGCATCGATCCTCCGGTGATAATGCGTAACTTCAACAGACCTCGGCGACATTAAACCGCTGGAAACAAGAGCGCAATACCCCTTGACTATCGGGTTGTTGGGTTGAGACCGTCCGTGTCACGACGTTGAAGATAGGCATTATCACGACAGTTCGCGGCCAGACAGGAGCAGACGATGACGACCCCACCTGCCGAAGGCGCCCACCTCAGCCGTCGCGGTCTTCTCGGCGCGGCGCTCGCGGCCGGCGTCGTACTGATCGCCGAGCCCACCCCCGTGACGGCCCTCGCCGCGGACGGCGATGTCACCCTGACCGCCGGCGGGATCAGCCTGCTGGCCGGCATCGGCGGCCGGCTCGCCATACGCGACGCGGCCGGCGTCACCCGCAGCGCCGGGTCGAAGTTCCAGATCAAGGACCAGCTCACCGGCATCCACCTGTCGACCGGCGGCACCCCCGCACTGGCCACCCTGCAGGACGGAACACCGGCAATCCGGATGGACTACGCCTTCGACGCGGCCGCCGGGCAGGCCACCGTCACCGGCTGGTTCAGCGTCACCACCGGGCACGCCCGGCTGGAGTGGCGGATCACCGGCGCGGACACCCTGGTGCCGGACGGCTTTCTGTTCAGCCGGGCGATCCAGACGCCGACCGCGCCCGACGACTACATCGCGATCACCGAATGGGTCCGCGACGCCGGCGGCGGCATCCCCTACGAGGAAACCGTCGGCATCGCACACACCTCGACCTGGGGCAGCCGGCACGGACTGTTCCTGCTGGACCGCTCACGCCAGGCCTGGACGAACGCGACCTGGGTCCACGCACCCGGAACGGCCGACCCGGCCGGCGGGTGGACCAGCCGGGCCGACTTCTTCTTCTCCGACACCAGGCCGTCGGCCACAGCCACCATCGGCCGCGGCCGCGAACTCGGCCTCGAGCTGACCACCGACCGCGACTTCAACCTCTACCAGGTCCCCGGCGAGCCGATGCAGCTCACCGCCCTGGTCGCCAACGGCGGCACCGCACGCCCGGCCGAACTGCAGCTGTCGGTACGCGACTTCGACGGCGCGCAACTGGCCTCCACCACCGTGACCGGCAGCATCGCCGCGGCGGGCACCTGGCAGCACACCTTCACCGTGCCCGCGCCGGCCGCCGGCATCGCGCTCGCCGAGGTCGTCGTACGGTCCGCAGACGACGAGGCCTTCGCCCGGACCAACCTCGCGACCCTGCCACCGTTCACCTACCAGGCCCGCGCGGACAGCATGTTCGGGATCGCCAACTACCCGTGGCTGCAGCGGCCGAGCGCCGACGCCGTACTCGACCTCTGGCAGCGGGTCGGCATCGCACTGGTCCGCATCGCCTACGACGGCGGCCCGGGCTTGCCGCCCTCAGCGTTCGACGCACGTGGCATCCGCCACAACATCGAACTGCAACCGTCACTCGACGCGACCGACACCGAGGCCGCAGCCTGGGCAGCCGACAAACTGACCGTGGCGCAAGGGGCCGGAGCCGGCTACTTCGAGGTCGGCAACGAACTGAACCGGCCGTTCAACACCGGAGCAGCCGCCCAGACCTACCTGGACAAGGCGCTGCGCCCGGTCTTCGACCGACGGGCCGCGACCGGCGCCGCCGTCAAGCTGATGAACAACGGACTCGCCGGGATGGACAATCCCTGGGTGGAGACCTTCATCGCCGCCGGCGGCTGGGACCTGATCGACGCGTTCGCCTATCACCCCGGCCGCGGCAACTTCACCCCGGACTACATACCTCCGGGCGACGACTGGACCACCGGCCCCGAAGGCACGTACTGGAACTTCTACGGCGGACTGAAGCAACTGAAGACGCTGATGGCGCAGCACGGCGAGAAGGAGGTCTGGCTCACCGAAGCCTACGCACCGACCAAGCCGAACAGCTGGTGGCACGACACCTACCGGCACGCCGCCGAGAACGTCCTGCTCAACCTGGCACTGGCGAAAGCCGAAGGCATCACCTGCGTGTGCTGGTACCAGTTCCACGACAGCGTGCTGGGCATGCCGCAGGTCGCCGATCCGGACAACGTCGAATACCACTACGGGCTGATGAACCGCGACCTCAGCCCGAAGCCGTCGCTCCTGGCGTACGCGACCGCGGCCCGCGTACTCGATCAGGCCACCTTCCAGGGCTGGCTGACCTTCCCCGACCCGCAGACCTTCGGCCTGTGGTTCGACACACCCGACGGCCCGGCGGTCGTCCTGTGGAACCGGGCCGACGGCTACTTGCTGAACACCTCCGGCCGGCGCACCGACTGGCACTTCCCCGCCCCCGAGGTATGGATCGACCCATGGCCGACCAAGACCCTCCTCACGGTCACTGCCGGCAACGCCGTACGCCAACTGGACGCCATCGGCCGCAGCCGGCAGCTGTCATCGGCCCGGGGCCAGGTGACACTCACGCTCGACGGCTCGCCACGCATCTTCTACGGCCTGACACCACTGGCCAAGCCCGGCGTCAATACGCTGGCGGGCTGCGGCCGGCGGAGGCCCGGCGAACAACCCGGCGACCGGTTGTTGCAGCCGCCCGGCCCATCCGAGAGGCGTTCCGCAAGGTGATCACCCCGCTCGCCGCACCGGGCATCTTCACCACCGCGATCACCACCTTCACCGCGGCCTGGAACGGGTTTCTCATCGCTCTGTCGATGACGAACCAGCCCGGCATGCAGACAGCGTCGGCCGCCATCTCCACGTTCGCCGGGCGCCACCCGGTTCGAGACCCCCTCCGGCAGCCGGATGACGGCAGGGGTCCTGGTCACCATCCCCCTGGTGATCACGGTGCTGCTCTTCCAGCGTCGCATCGTCGCCGGACTGACCGCCGGCGCGGCGAAGCAGCCGCCCAACACCCCCGCGTCCAAGGAGCAATCAGCCGCATGTCCGTTCCCGGTACCCCACCGTGGTGGCGCAGCGCCGTCATCTACCAGGTCTACATCCGCAGTTTCGCCGACCACAACGGCGACGGCGTCGGCGACATCGTCGGCATCCGCTCCCGCCTGCCATACCTCAAGTCGCTCGGCGTGGACGCCATCTGGATCAACCCCTGGTACAAGTCGCCGATGGCCGACCACGGTTACGACGTAGCCGACTACCGCGCGATCGATGAACTGTTCGGCACCGTGGCCGAGGCCGAGCAGCTCATCGCGGAGGCACACCGGCACGGCATCCGCGTCATCCCCGACATCGTCCCGAACCACACCTCCGACCAGCACGCCTGGTTCCAGGCAGCCCTGGCCTCGGGCCCCGGCAGCCCGGAGCGGGAGCGATACATCTTCCGGCCCGGCCGCGGCCCCGACAGCACCCGGCCGCCCAACAACTGGGTCTCCGAATTCGGCGGCCCGGCCTGGACCCGGCTGCCCGACGGCGACTGGTACCTGCACCTGTTCGCCCCCGAGCAGCCCGACCTCAACTGGAACCACCCCGACGTCCACGCCGAGTTCGAAGCCGTCCTGCGGTTCTGGTTCAGCCGGGGCGTGGACGGCTTCCGCATCGACGTCGCCCACGGCCTCGTCAAAGACCCCGAACTGCCCGATCTGCCACCCCGCCCCGCCCCGGACCGCCAGCAGCCCCGGCAGCACACCGACCACCCGCACTGGGACCGCGACGACGTCCACGACATCTTCCGCACCTGGCGCAAGGTCGCCGACGAGTTCGAGGGTGACCGGTGCTTCGTCGCCGAAGCCTGGGCGGACACCCCGGAGCGCCTCGCCGCCTACGTCCGCAAGGACGCCCTGCACACCGCCTTCAACTTCGACTTCCTCATGGCCGGCTGGGACGCGAAGGAGCTGCGCACGGTCATCGACGACTCCCTCGCCATGCTCGGCGCCGTCGGCGCACCCGCCACCTGGGTCCTCTCCAACCACGACGTCATGCGCCACCCCAGCCGCTACGGCCGAAACGCCGCCAAACGCTGGGTCGCCGGCGAGCGCTACGAACCCGACGGCCCTCTCGACCTGGGCCTGGGCACACGCCGCGCCCGCGCCGCCGCCCTCCTCACCCTCGCCCTCCCCGGCGGCGCCTACATCTACCAGGGCGAGGAACTCGGCCTCCCCGAGGTCGAGGACCTGCCCGAGGAGGTCCTGCAGGACCCCATCTGGGAACGCTCCGGACACACCGACACCGGCCGCGACGGCTGCCCGCCAACTGGAACGAGCTCACTGTCGAGGCACAGACCGGCGACCAGACCTCCATTCTGGAGCTGTACCGCACCACCCTGCGCCTGCGCCGCGAACACCCCGCCCTCGGCGAGGGCACCATGACCTGGCTGGACACGCCACCCGGCGTCCTCGCCTTCCGCCGCGACCCCGGCTTCGTCTGCGTGGTCAACCTCTCCGCCACCCCGTACCCACTCCCCGACCACTTCTCCGTCCTCCTCGGCAGCGCCTCTGTCGAGAACGGTGTGCTGGCAACGGATCACGCGGTCTGGCTCGAAGCCTAGGATGTGCACAATCGACCACATGACAATCACTGCGGGCGCGCCGCCCACATACAACACGCCTGCCGACCTCGCCCTGGGGTTCCTGACGGGTGGTGTGATCGGGGCGTCGCTGACCGCCTTCATCAGCGGGTGCGTCGTCGAGAAGGCGTCGTTGATTGTCCTGGGGCTCGTTCTGCCCGCGGCCTACAGTCTGCTCTTCTTCCTCTGCACTCTGCCGCGCCGGGCCCGTGAGGCGGCCGTCGTACCGCGTACGGCGCTCGCGGTGATCGAGGATCTGGAGGCCGTCAGGGGTGAGACCAGCGACGTGCCGGTGCGGTTCGAGCTGACCGTCGCGCCGGACGACGCACCCGCGTTCCGTGTCGAGTTCCGGCAGGACGTCAACGTCGTCGAGCTTGCCGACTACCGGCCGCGCGGGGTTGTGGTGGTCGAGTATCGACCGGACCGGCCGTGGAAGGTGCGGATCGTGAAGCGGCCGACGCCGGAGTGGGAGGAGCGGGCCGCCGTGGCCCAGGTGGACTCGGTGCCCGGTCCGGCCATGAAGAGCGATTCCCCGGCGGGCTGCGCCGGCGGCCTCCTCACGCTCTTGGGCCTGCTGCTCGGCGCGGTCGCCGTGCTCCTGCTGTTCCGTGCCGTCCTGTTCGACTCCCACGAGGGCGACAGCGGCGCCCCCAAGCCGTCCGTCTCCTCCTCGTCGTCCACAACCACCGTGACGTCGGCGACGGGCACGGTCACCCTCGGTCCTGGCCAGTCGATGCTCGACGCGGGCGAACTACGCAAGGCCGTCGAGTCGTTGACGCAGGGCGCGGACAAGCGTCAGGCGCTCACCGTCGTCGTGCAGGACCGCCTGCTGACGGTCGTCTTCTCCCCCACCGGCGCGACGACCGCCGGGTTCGACCCGAGGTCCCTGCCCTACGATCGCGTCCCCGGCCTGGTCGAGGAGGCGAGGACCACCCTCGGCGTCGACTCCCCGCAGAGCTGGCAGCTCACCGCCGACGGCGTCACCGGCTCGCTCACGCTCAGGGTCGTGGTCACCGGCGGCGGGGGCACGGGAACGCTTCAGGCGGACGGCCGGGGCAAAGTGCTGCGGCGCAGCGGCAGTTGACCGGATCGACAGGAGGAGGGCGTATGGGGTGGGACGAGTTTCTGGTGCTGTGGTGTGCGGTGTGGGGTGTGGCGGCACTGGTCGGGTACGGCATGTCACTGGCCGGAGTGACCAAGGCGCAGCGGACGGTCCGGCTCACAGGGCGGATCGAGCGGGTGCGGGAGCCGCGGCACGGCGGGTCCCGGACGGGCGGGATATCGGTGGTCGTCTCCTACCGCGACCCGGCCTCGGGTCAGGAGGTCACCGTGACGAACGACGGTGAGCGGGGCGAGATGATCACCCCCGCGTGGGAGGGCCGGGAGATCGGGGTCAGCCACCCGCGGGGCAGACCGCACGCCTACCAGTTCTCCAACACTCCGCATGAGCCCAGTCGTGGGCTGGGTTGGCCGAGTTTCGCGGTCTTCCTCGTCTACGTCGGGCTGGTGGTCCTCGCCGCGGTCGACTGGGGGTGGCCGTGGGCGCTGATCGGCTTCGGCGGGCCGTGGGCGGTCTCCGGCGCCGTTCATCTGCCCGGGGCGGTGCGCGCCAAGAACCGCCGCATCGAGAGGCTGGCCGCGATG
>NZ_JBEXPH010000222.1:0-12061 GCF_040611955.1 Streptomyces sp. NPDC006510
GCGACACACCGGCCCCAGTCTCGATCAGGTGATCAGTCGTCGTACTCATCAGGTGACTCCTTCGTGGAGGTCCACACCTGATTCATGACACTCCCCCAGGCGGTGCTGTCACGTTGTTGAGGGAGTGAGTGCCTGATGGTGTGTCGGGTGTGGAGGGGGCGGGTTCCGGCTCCGTGCTCAGGCCACGGCAGGCAGGCCGGCGACGCCGGTGATCTGGTCCCAGATGGCGAAGCGGTGGTCATCTCGGCGCGGTAGTGGGTGGCGGTCATCAGGTGGCGGCGGGGCCGGAAGTGGGGTGGGATGCCGCTGAACGCGGACAGGAACCGCTGGGCTCCGCCGACGCTGCGGAAGCCTTTCATGGCGCGTTCGCGCTGCCGGGTTGGCTGATGGCTGTTCTCGGCCCGGTTGTTGAGGCCCTTGTGGGAGCGGTGCTCGACCGAGGGCATCACCTCGCGGTGGGCCGCGCCGTAGGAGCGGAGTTTGTCGGTGACGATCACCCGCGGCACCGAGCAGGTCGTCTTCAGCAGGCGGCGGAAGAAGCGCCGGGCTGCGGCTTTGTCCCGCCGGTTCTGGACCAGGATGTCGAGCGCGGTGCCGTCGGCGTCGACGGCCCGCCACAGGTACTTCCGCTCTCCGTTGATCTTGATGAAGACCTCGTCCAGGTGCCACTTGTCGCCCAGCTGCACACGCCGGCGGCGCAGCGCGTTGGCATAGGACTGCCCGAACTTCGCACACCAGCGGCGGACGGTCTCGTGGGACACGATGACACCGCGCTCGAGCATAAGCTCCTCGACCTCACGGAAGCTGAGCGGGAAGCGGAAGTACAGCCACACACAGTGCGCGATGATCTCCACCGGGTACCGGCGCCCCTTGTACAACGGCGGCGTATTGCCCACGGACAACCCCCTCCACCATGATCAACCCGAAGATCATTTCACCCGGTCAGCCAACGTGACAGTGCCGGCGGGTGCAGTGACGCCGGTGGTCCGGGGCGCAGGGTGTGGCGCTGCGGCGATTGCCGTTCCTGGCCGGTCGTTTTGTGTGCTGGGCCCGAGTCACTCGTCCGGGGGCAGGGAAACGATCCTGCTGGCGAAGAGAGCGTACGCCCGGCCGGGACGTGGCACGGTGCGGTCATGAAGCTGATCAGCGTCCTGGCCGCAGCAGCCGTGGGTGCCGTACTCGTTGCCGGGCCGGTGCCCGACGCTTCGGCGGCGCAGCGGTACTGGAACAAGAAAGCGAAGTGCGAAGAGACCGATCCCGAGGGTCGAGTGATCCCCACTCGGTACGGCAACGGCGATCTCGGCTGGAATCACTTCTCCGGCAAGCACAACATCCGCCAGTGCCGGGTCGTCGACGCGGCACTGGCCGGGAAGGTGGACAAGAAGAGCGGGGGGCGCTTGGAGTACTACGGAGTCGCCCGCAGCGGAACCCGGTTCGTCGAGGTCGTGGTCATCGTGCAGTATGCCCGCCGCACGGCCGACGGTGAGTACGACGCGGGCAAGGGCAAGAAGATCGGGGTCATCACGGCCTACTGCAAGGGCGTCAACGAATGCCCGGCCTGGATCAACCAGTGAGCGGGCTGTGCGGGGAGACGGTTGAGCAGCAGGCGTACCTCACGCGCTACCTTCTCGACTACACGGCGGTGCCCCTCGTCGGCGAGACCTTCCTGCGTGGGGTGCTGCCGACGCGGGACGCGGTCCGGATCGTGACCGGTGACGGCGACGCCGTGGCACCGGCCGCACTGGTCGCCTACGAGGTGCCGCTGATGGACGACGATGGCGAGCCGGTCACCGCCCCGCTGGTGCTGGGCTGGGCTCGGACGCTCGCAGCCGGCGGCCCCCCGCAGCCGGACGCGTCCGTGATGGGCATGGCTCTGGTCCGGGTGGACACCTCCGCCGTCGAGCCCGCCCCGCCGACGCGCACGGACCGGGTACTGCGCGTGCTGCGGACACTGGCCTGGCCGTTCGCCGAGACACCGCCGAGCCCCCCACTGTGCGGCTTCCTCCTCACCGGACAGGACAGCATGCGGCTCTACATCGCGGTCGAGGAAGCCGCCGGGCCGGTCGCGGTCGATGTACGCCTCACCGGCGCACTGACCGCCCTGCTCGCCGCACTCCCCGCCCTCGTACACGAGAAAGAACGCTGGACAACCGACACCGACCCTCACTGCGCACACGCGGTCGACCTCACCACCTGGTGACAACCGGCAGCCGACAACAGGCACACCCGAGGACGTGACCTCCACCCGGCTCCGCAGAGCTGAACGCGTCAAGGATGCGGCGTCACGGGGCAGCAGACCGATGGTTGGTCACCTTCCAGGCGCTTCGCGCGATTTGGGCTGCCCGCTTCGGCGAGCGATTCGCCTGCTCATGGGCGTGATCGCGGCCCAAGACTCCGAATGCCGGATAGAGTCGTTCGTAGTCCCGTGCATGTCTGCGGGCGTGCATGATCCGGACCAGGGACCGACGTGACCCGCCATACACCGCCGCGACCAGTGGACGTTGAACAGCAGTTTCCCGAGGTGGCGCTCCTTCGGAGAGAGACCGTGCGGCTTCACCCACGTGTGGGTGAGCCGACGTGCGGAGACAGCTCGGTAGGAGGCCCGCTGCTGTGGCCGGTCGAGGAGGCCTGGCCGCTGTGCCCAGAGCACGAGGGGTCGCCGATGGTGCCGGTAGTACAGATCTACCGCACCAGCATTCCTGGCATCGTCCCGTTTCCCGAAGGGTGCGATCTACTCCAAGTTCTGTGGTGCCCACGGAAGCACAGCGGCCATCGCTGGGTCGTTCCGCATGTCCAATGGCGAGAGGCGGGCTCGGTCGGGAAGGTGCTGGAGACTCCGCCTAGCCCGGCGGAGCTGTGGGAGAACCACGTCCCGCGCCCGTGTGTGGTGCATCCCGAGCTGGTGACGGAGTACCCCTATTGGGATCTTCATGACGACATGTGGGACGAGTTGGAGTTCCGATTCCTGGACCTGGATCAGGAGACCGGCTGGGACTATCAGAGCCACCTCTCCACCGCCCCCGGGACGAAACTGGTCGGATACCCCGGCTGGTGCCAGGAACCAGACTGGCCGGAATGTACTGAATGCGGGAATCGAATGGAACACCTGCTGACAGTGGAAAGCACGGAATCCGACGCCGTGTCACGGCGTGCCTGGACCCCCGTCGAAGAGGGGGACACGCCCTACGAAGGACCGGGCCTGGTACTGGGCGACCTGGGCGGTGTGTACCTGTTCGAGTGTCACACTTGCCCTGGGCGTCCATTCACGCACCGCTACGACTGCCCGTAGCGATCGAGGGCTTGCTGGGCTGCCTACGAGGTCGCGGATCGTCGGCGCCCGCGAGCGAGCCTGCGCACGTGTGGGCCACGACGGTGGGGATGTTCGTGGAGAGCGCTCCGGCCGGCTCTCCCGAGCCGTGGTACCCCGACACCCCCGAGCCGTCCGAGCCGAGCACGCGCCCAATCCCCTGCCCGACGTGCCGGGCCAGCCATGAGATCGCCCTCACCGGCCGGTGAGGGCGATCCCGCGACAGTCACGCGCCCCAACGGGCACATCTGGGTCCGCCTCACAGGGAGCAGCGGCTGGCGAACCTGATGAAGTGGGCGATCCTCGCCATACCGACCTGAACCCCCCGCCCGACAGCGCCCCTTGGAACCTGCTGCGAAAGGGGCATGCCAAGCGTCGCCGACACGGGCTGGCCACACACTGGATGGCCAAGATCCTGGCCGAGTCCGGCGATTGGCCACCGGGACCGGCCGCGCACCGCGCCTACTCGTTCGTGTGCGTGGGGTAGACCTCGACGTCGGTGTAGGCGCCCTTGATGTCCCCCGCGTCCGCGGGCCACTTCAGGCTCACGGTGTGGGTCTCGTTCGGGGGCGTCACCAGGATGTTGGTCGGGGACGCGAGGCTGTCGCCGGTGTTGTCGATGTCGTAGGCAAGGTTGAAGACGGCGGCGTCACCGGGCTTCAGGGTGGTGATACGCGGCTGGGCGTGGCCGCGCTCGATGGGGTTCGAGGTGTTGTCGGCGTCCTTGATGTCGACGCCCGCGAAGCCCGTCGCCGAGCAGGTGGTCGAACCCCGGTTGATCATGGTGATGTCGATCCTGCCGGATTCCTCGTCGGGTGCGGCGTCCCTGGCGTCGATGGCCAGGTCCTCCGTCTTGCAGAACGTGACCTTCCCGCCGGTCTTCGTCGCGCCGTTCGCGGCTGCCTCTGCCTTGGTTTCCTCACCGGAGCCCGACTTCGCGTCGCTGGCCTCCGAGCCGCCGGAGCCCGAGCTGCCTTCCGACTTCGAGCCACCGTCCGAGGACGAAGAAGACGAGGCCGAGGAGCCCTTGGAGGACGAGTCCTTCCCGGAGCTGTCGCTGCCACAGGCGGTGAGCGAGAGGGTGGCGGCGACGCCGATGGCGGCGAGAGCGGTGATACGGGTGTACTTCACGGTGTTCCCCCAGAACGAGCGCTGTGCATGTGGTCGGAAGTATTTGTATCCCGCACCGAGTCACAGGCGGTCCCCCGCGGCGTCTTCGTTCCGTCACAGGCGTATTGACCTCATGGTCTCCCTGCGCGGGCACGAACGGCCCCGTCAGATCGACCCGTTCCAGAACGGGCACCAGGGCAGCCGGCCCCGCTGCAGATCCTCGACGCGCGCGCCGCACTCCGTCAGCCGCACCTTCAGATGCGCCCCCTCCGCCTCCGTCGGCTCCCACCCGTGCCGCTCACCCACCAGCTCGTGCTGCACGCGTTCCAGCTCGGCGCGTATTGCGGTGACGCCCTCGTGCTCCTGGCCGTCCTAGATGTCACCGGCCGGGGTGTTTGGGGGTGGTCGGGATCTCGGGAGGGGCCGGTGCGTGCAGCCGGAGACCGGCGGCGAGGAGGTCGTCGGCCAGGATCAACCGCCGCGCTGCGGGCCCTGGACAGCGCCGGGCAGGTTGCCGGCCTCGCGGCGGCGGATGGTCGTGCGGCTGATGAGCCACGGCCGCCCTGCAGCTCGGGAACGAGGCTGCACCGCCGGTTTTGAGACGACCTCAGTACCGCGGCCTCGACGGCAAGGACAGCAACCAGCGGGGTCCAGGCATGGGAGAGCGAGTGGGAGTCACAGGGTTTCGGCCTGTTCGCCGTGGAGATCCGGTCCACTGGCGAGCTGGCCGGGTTCACCGGCCTTTCGGTGCCCGACTTCTTGCCGGAGGTACTGCCGGCGGTTGAGGTCGGCTGGCGGCTGGGACGTTCCCACTGGGGGCAGGGCTTGGCCACCGAGGCCGCTGCGGCCGCTGTACGGTTCGGGTTCGAAGAGCGAGGGCTGGAGCGGATCGTCAGCATCATTCAAGTGGGCAACGAAGCCTCCGAACGGATCACCGCCAAACTGGGGATGCGTCCGGTCCGTGAGACCGTCAATCCCACCTGCGGTCGGCGAGTGCGGGTGTTCGAGTTGCCGTCGGACCAGTACGTCACAACCACTCGTTGATGGCGGCAACGAGGACTGCGCCCTCGTAGCGGACCGCGAGTTTGTCGTACCTGGTGGCCACGTGGGCTTCTGCCTGTGTCCGACGGCCAGGTGCAGCTCGGTGGGGGGCCTTGACCCAAGGCCGGGTAGTTAGCGTTTTCGCAGGTCACGCAAGTGCGTTGAGGGGTCGAGGACAAAGCGCAACGGAGCTCGTTGGTACAGGCAGTCGACCAAGACAGCTTGTTCCCGAGGAGCTCCGTTGCTGTTGCATTCTGTCCTGCCGTCGCCGCTGACGGCTATCACTCGTACGGTGACCGTGGCCGCGGGGAGGTTCGCCCCCGGTCACCTCGGCGAACTGACGGCCGTCGTGCCGTTCGAGCTGGTCGATGCGGTGCTGGCGGAGACACGGACGGTGCAGCGGCGGCTGCGCGATCTGCCGTCCCGGGTCGGGGTGTACTTCCTGCTCGCGACGTGTCTGTTCCCCGAGGTCGGCTACCGGCTGGTGTGGGACAAGCTGGTCGGCGGCTTGGCGGGTATGCCGGTGGCCTCGCCGAGCGCGAAGGGGTTGCGGGACCTGCGGCGCCGGCTGGGAACCGCACCGATGCGGGCGCTGTTCGAGGTACTCGCCGGGCCGCTGGCCCGCCCGATGACGCCGGGGGGTGCGGTTCGGTGGCTACCGGACAGTGTCGTTCGACGGCTGCAGCTCGCTGCGGGTACCGGACTCGCCGCGTAACCGGGCCTGGCTGGGACGGACGGCGCATCACGGCTATCCCACCCTGGAGTTGATGACGCTGGTCGAAACCGGGACCAGGTCCCTGATCGGCGCCGTGTTCGGCCCCACCGACGAGGGCGAGACCAGTTATGCCGGCCGTCTGCTGCACCTGCTGAGGCCGGACATGCTGGTGCTGTGGGACAAGGGGTTCGACGGCAACGCCTTCCTCAGGGCGGTGACCGCGACCGGCGCGCAGGTACTGGGCCGACTCCGCAACAACCGCCGCACCCCGGTCCTGACCCGCCTCGCCGACGGCTCCTACCTCTCGGTGATCGGCACCGTGAAGGTCCGCGTCATCGACGCCGAGATCACGGTGACCTGCGACGACGGCACCGTGTTCACAGGCTCCTACCGCCTGGTCACTACCCTGACCGACGCCCGCCGCCATCCCGCTACCGCCCTCACCGACCTCTACCACGAGCGCTGGGAACACGAGAGCACGTACTACGCGCTCCGCCACACGATCCTGCACGGACACGTGATGCGCTCGAACGATCCGGCCGGACTTGACCAGGAGATGTGGGCGTTGCTGTCGCTCTACCAGGCGTTGCGGGCGGTGATGGTCGAGGCCGCCGAGTCCGTACCCGGCACCGACCCGGACCGCTGCTGCTTCACCGTGGCCCTCCAGACCGCCCGTGACCGGGTCGTCCAGGCCGCCGGCATCGTCCCCGACGAGGCCGGCGGCCTCGGGTTGATCGGCCGACGGGTCCTGGCCCGGCTCCTCCCGTCCCGTCGGCGCCGGGTCAGCACCCGCAAGGTCAAGTCCCCGATGTCCCGCTACAGCGAGCGACGCGACGACGGCCGCCCCGACCACAGCCGCACCGTCACCCAGCTCGCCGTCACCGTCCTCGAACCCGGCCCCGAACAACCGCCGCTGCCCGCGGTCTCGCGCGACGATCGGAACGCCGTCCCTTCCCAGCGCCGTCGGCACCGCATCCTCGCCCTGCTCCAGGACGACCCGAACCGCCTGTGGAGAGTTGCAGAGATCGCCGCCCGCTTCGGCGACATCCGGCTGGACACCATGTATCGGCAACTCTCCCGATGGGCGGACAGTGGCCTCATCCACAAGATCGGCCCCGGTCTCTACACAGCCACGACCTGGACACCAACTGTCTTGCAAACAACGGCAGATCGCTAACTTCCCGGCCTTGGGCCTTGACCCCTGAGCTTGGACGTCCGCTGCTCGTGTTCGGCCAGGGCCCGGTAGATGCTGGGACAGGCTCGAGTTCTGCCTCTTACGCCTGCCGGTGGGGATGATCAGGCCGGGCTGGATCTGCCCGACCGTCTCGCCGCCAGCACGGCGACGCGGGACGGTGGGCAGCATGTCGTCGCTGTGATGACGGGCGGCCGACCTCTGTTCAAGTTTGACCAGCCTCACACTTCCTACAGCTTCGCGATGTAATCAAGTTTGACTAATCGCCTGTGGCACCCTACCTTGCACCTCTAATCAAATTTGATTACCGACGAAGGAGGATGCTTTGCCTGACTACGAACTGGCGATCGTCGTCGAAGGTCTGCGGAAGGTGTACGGAGACAAGCAGGCCCTCGACGGCCTCGATCTCACGGTCCGAGCCGGGACCGTCCAGGGGATTCTCGGCCCGAACGGCGCCGGCAAGACCACGGTCGTACGCACCATGTCCACGCTGCTGCGCCCCGAGGAGGGGCGTGTCGAGGTGGCGGGCATCGACGTGACGACCCGGGCCCGAGAGGTGCGCTCGCGGATCGGGCTGCTCGGCCAGAACGCCGCCGTCGACGAGGAGCTCAGCGGCCGCCAGAACCTGGAGATGTTCGGCCGCCTCTACCATCTCGGCGCACGTCGCGCCGGCGCAAGGGCTGATGAGCTCCTGGCCCGGTTCGGGCTCACGGACACCGGCAACAAGGCAATCAAGCAGTACAGCGGAGGCATGCGACGCAGGCTCGACCTCGCGGCCTCCCTCATTTCCCAGCCGGAGGTGCTCTTCCTGGACGAGCCCACGACCGGGCTCGACCCCCGCGGCCGCACCGAGGTATGGAACGCGGTGCGGTCCCTGGTCGGCGACGGCACGACCGTCCTGCTGACCACGCAGTACCTGGAGGAGGCCGATCAGCTGGCCGACCGGATCACGGTGATCAACCACGGGAAGGTCATCGCCGAGGGCACGGCCGACGAGCTGAAGTCCAAGACGGGCGGCGACCGAATCGACGTGGTCCTGCACGACACGAACCAGCTGGCCCGCGCCGCCTCGCTCCTGCCCGGTGAGGTGGCGGTGGACGAGGACCGACGGATGGTCAGCGCCTCGGTCAGCGACCGGATGGCGGCACTGACCGAGACCGTGCGGGCGCTGGAGGCGGCAGGCATCGAGGCGGAGGACATCGCGGTGCGCCGGCCGACCCTCGACGAGGTCTTCATGCACCTGACGAAGGAGGTCGCCGCATGAGTGCGACGCACAGTGTGAGCACGGCGCACGGCACGGGTCTGAAGCTGAGCTGGGCGGCGGCCGACTCATGGACGATGACCAGGCGCGAGCTGGCGCACTGGGCGCGTCAGCCGGTGCAGGTGGTCGTCGGGCTGGTCTTCCCGGTGATGATGCTGCTGATGTTCAGCTACCTGATCGGCGGTGGACAGGGCATCGAGGGGGACTTCAAGTCCTACCTGGTACCCGGCATGCTCACCATGACCATGGCCTTCGGTCTTGAGGCGACGATGCTCTCTGTCACCCAGGACCTCGGCAAGGGGGTCATCGACCGGTTCCGCTCGATGCCGATGAACTCTGGCGCGGTCCTGGTCGGGCGGAGCGTCGCCGACATGCTGCAGTCAGCAGTCGGACTGACCGTGATGATCGCGGTCGGATACGCGATCGGCTGGCGCTGGCACGACGGATTCGCCTCCTTCCTGGGAGCGGTGGGACTGCTGTTACTGCTCCGGTTCGCGATGCTGTGGATCGGCATCCACCTGGCGATGGTCGCGGGCAAGCCGGAACTGGTGCAGGCCGTGCAGATCCTGGTCTGGCCGGTCAGCTTCCTCTCCAACGCCATCGCCTCGCCCGAATCGATGCCGTCCTGGCTGGGCGCGATCGTGGAGTGGAACCCGATGTCCGCGACGGCCACCGCGGTACGCAGCCTGTTCGGCAACCCGCGCGCGGTCGGTGACTCCTGGGCCGCGACCCACTCGGAACTCCTCGCGGTGACCTGGCCGGTGGCCCTGATCGCGGTGTTCTTCCCGCTGGCAGTGAAGCGGTTCCCGGGACCTGAGCCGCTGACAAACCCGGCCTCGGCCTCCGGCCCGGTTCGCCGGACCGGAGGCCGCGGCCGGAGCCGCCTGGCGAGGTCGGCGCCGACGTACCGCGCAACAGCGGCTCCGCGAACCTGTGACCGCCACGGATCCGCACAGCCGCTTCGGCCGCACAACAGTCTTGGAGAACGACGAGCATGGCTCAGTACACGCACACCCCAAGTCGCAGTCCCCTGCGCCGCACACCGCCGACGTCCTTGAGGGGCTGACGACCGCGATCAACGTCGACCAGCAGCGGATCGGCTCCGACCCCCGCTCCACGGTCGGCACCGCCACCGACACCAACGCCATGTTCGGCATCCTCTTCAGCCGGCTCGGCCGACCGCACATCGGGCCGCCGAGCGCGTCCCCGGACGTCCCGAGCGATGACGGCGGCGAAGAGGAGTAGGACGGCGTCGCGGCTCATGGTGGACTCTCCCACGGTGGGAGAGTCCACCATGATGGCGTGCAAGACGAACTTCTCACCATCGGGCGCTTCGCCCGCCTGTGCCGGCTCAGCGTCAAGCAGCTACGGCACTACGACGAGACGGGGCTATTGGCTCCGGTCCGTGTGGACGCCGGCTCCGGGTACCGCTATTACGCCCCTGAACAGGCGCGCGACGCCTTGACCATCGCCCTGCTCCGCGAGATGGATCTTCCCCTGGCTGTGATCGCCCGGACGCTGGCTGCCGAGCCTGAGTCCAGAGCACAGATCCTGCGCGCTGAACGGGACCGGCTGGCCGAGCGGATCAGCAGGGATCAGACACGGCTGGAGATGCTGGAGCGGCTGGCGGAGGGCGGCCTGCCCGGCTATGAGGTGACGATCGGCAGAGAGCGGGAGCGACGGCTGTCGGTGGTGCGAGCAGACTGCTCCCCTGCGGGGATCGGGGAGAAGGTCGAGGAGTGTGTAGGCCGGCTGCTGCCCGTGCTCGGCAAGGCGGGAATCGCATGGGAGCCGCCGTTATGGGCGCTGTACCCGCTGGATCTGGAAGAGGGGATGGAGATCGCCGTAGGGGTGCAGACGCTGGAGGGGCAAGGACCACCCGGCCTGCGGCTTGAGGCGCTGCCCGGCGGACTGGCTGCGGAGACCGTGCACATCGGGCCCTATACCCAGCTCCCCTTGGCCTACAACGCTCTCTTCGCAGCCATCCACGAGCGCGGACTGCGCCCGCAAGCGCCCGTACGTGAGGCCTATCTCGTCGGGCCGACAGAGGCACCGCAAGAAGAATTGATGACCCGGCTGATCATCCCCGTTCAGGAGAGCATGGCATGACAAAGGTGCGAGACATCGATGCCCTCGGTACGCAGCACTGTGAGACGACAGCTCTGGGGGTGCTGCTGCGGCACGAGGGACTCGATCTGTCCGAGCCCATGCTCTTCGGCCTCGGCTCCGGTCTGTCCTTCATCTACTGGGACAGCAAGAACATGGGCTTTCCCTTCCTCGGGGGGCGGGTCAAGCCTTTCGAGCTCACGAGAAACCTGGCCACCAGACTCGAACTGGAACTCCTGGTCCAGGAGACCACCTCCCCCCACAGGGCATGGGAGAACGTGGCAGCCACCGTGGCAGCCGGTCGCCCCGTCGGACTGCAGCTCGACAGCTACTACCTCGACTACTTCGGGTCGAAGGTGCACTTCGGCGGTCATGTCGTCGCCATGTACGGCTACGACGACCACAACGCCTACCTGGTGGACACCAACCAGCAAGGCGGAGCGGTGTCCACCAGTCTGACCAGCCTCGCCAAGGCCAGAGCCGCGCGCGGCCCGATGACCGCCAAGCACCGCTCCTTCACTCTCACCGCTCCGAGAAACCTGCCCTCCCCACAAGGACAGATCATCCCCGCCATCACCGCCTGCGCCGACGCCTTCCTCAACCCGCCCATCGCCAACCTCGGTCACCGAGGCATCGAGAAGGCCAGCAAGCTGGTACGCACATGGCTCCAGCGCACCGACAACCCGCAACGGGACCTGCCACAGGCTGCCCTCTTGATGGAGAAGGCCGGCACCGGCGGTGCCCTGTTCCGAAACCTCTACCGTGACTTCCTCGCCGAATGCACCCAACTGCTCGACAGCAGCCGGCTGCGCACCGGCCACAGGTTGTACACCGAGGCAGCCACCCTGTGGACGGAAGCAGCAGCACTGATCACAAAAGCCGGTGAAACAGCCGATGCACCATGCCTCGCACAGGCAGGCATCGTCCTCCGTGATCTTTCACGCATAGAGCGCGAGGCCATGCAGGCGCTGAGCTGCTTGGAGAGTGAAGCCCCAGGCACGAAGAAGCTCTGACACTCTTCAAGGAACCTTCGTATTCAGAAGATCCCTCCCGACAGGCTGCCCAGCCCCCTGGAGCCTGAAAGAACCCTTCAAAACCTGGGCCGCTCAAGAACCCCGGACAACCGTTTTCTGACATGATCCGTGGCCGTGACGACTACTCAGGAGCCGGCGGACGACGCGGGCGACACGCTTGTCGTCCCCTCGCCCGACCGCTACGGCCGTAGCCTCCAGGACGGGTCTATCAGGAATCAGGTGTGGTTCGTCTGTTTGGCCTACAGGTTCTTCGGTGGGCTGATCGGCCTACGCTCGGATGGCGGTGAGGCGGCCG
>NZ_JBEXPH010000223.1:0-12032 GCF_040611955.1 Streptomyces sp. NPDC006510
GCCCCGTCGGCGGGGTCGGCCGGCGCGTGCCCCTCGGCGCGGGCGGCGATGCGGACCTGCAGTTCGTCCAGGAGCCGCCGCTCACCGCGCCCCCGCATCAGCAGCAGCACGAACGGGTCCTGGTCCAGCAGCCGCGCCACCTGGTAGCACAGCGCGGCGGTGTGCGGGCAGTGGTCCCATGCGTCACAGCTGCACTCCGGGTCCAGGTCGCCGATCCCGGGCAGCAGCTCCACCCCGGCCGCGGCCGCGTCCTCCACCAGGTGCGGCGGCATCTCCCGGTCCAGCAGCGCAGCGATGTGCCCGGCCCGATCGACGGCCATCCCGAGGAACTGTTCCCAGTCCGCCTCGCTCAGCTCCTGGAGCAGTACATCGCTGCGGTACGTGGACGAGTCCCCGTCCCGGACGACCGCGGTGATCCGGCCGGGCCGCACGGAGACCGCACCGACCCGGCCCTCGCGGGCGAACCTGCGCCCCTTCTTGAGCTGTTGGCCGTCCAGCGCGGTGTCCTCCAGGGCCTTCAGCCACGCCCGGCCCCACCAGGATTCGGCGAAGCCGCGGCCGTGCGCGGGCGGCAGCGCGGCGAAGGTCCGCTCCTGTCCCGGGGCGGGTTCGTGCCTGCCGTCGCTCTCGTACTCGCCGCCGTCGTAGCGGTCGCCGTCGTGTCCGTCGCTCATCGTGTGCCCCCTCGCAGCTCCACCAGATCGGCCAGTTCCGCATCGGTCAGTTCGGTCAGTGCCGCCTCGCCGGATCCGAGCACCGCGTCCGCGAGGCCCTGCTTACGGGCCAGCATGTCGGCGATCCGGTCCTCGATCGTGCCCTCGGCGATCAGCCGGTGCACCTGCACGGGCTGGGTCTGGCCGATCCGGTACGCGCGGTCGGTGGCCTGGGCCTCGACCGCCGGGTTCCACCAGCGGTCGAAGTGCACGACATGACCGGCCCGGGTGAGGTTGAGCCCGGTGCCGGCCGCCTTCAACGACAGCAGGAAGACCGGGGCCTCGCCCGCCTGGAAGCGGTTGACCATCGCCTCGCGCTCCGCGACGGGCGTACCGCCGTGCAGGAACTGCGTACGCACCCCGCGCGCCGCCAGATGCTGTTCGAGCAGCCGGGCCATCTGTACGTACTGGGTGAACACCAGCACGCTCGCCTCCTCCGCCAGGATCGTGTCCAGCAGCTCGTCCAGCAGCTCCACCTTTCCCGAACGGTCCGCGATCCGGGGATCGTTCTCCTTCAGGTACTGCGCCGGGTGGTTGCAGATCTGCTTCAGCGCCGTCAGCAGCTTGACGACGAGACCGCGTCGGGCGAAGCCGTCGGCACCGGAGATCGCGGCCAGCGTCTCGCGCACCACCGCCTCGTACAGACCCGTCTGTTCCGCCGTCAGCGACACCGTGCGGTCCGTCTCGGTCTTCGGCGGCAGCTCGGGCGCGATGCCCGGGTCGGATTTGCGCCGGCGCAGCAGGAACGGTCGCACCAGCGAGGCGAGCCGCTCGGCAGCCGCCGGGTCACCGCCCTCCGCGGTCCGCGCGTAGCGGGTACGGAAGGTGCCGAGCCGCCCCAGCAGACCGGGCGTCGTCCAGTCGAGGATCGCCCAGAGCTCGGAGAGGTTGTTCTCCACCGGAGTGCCGGTCAGCGCCACCCGGGCCTGTGCGCCGATCGTCCGCAGCTGCTTGGCCGTCGCCGAGTACGGGTTCTTCACATGCTGCGCCTCGTCGGCGACCACCATGCCCCACCGGATCTCCGCGAGCCTTGCCGCGTCGAGCCTCATGGTGCCGTACGTGGTGAGGACGAACTCGCCGTCCGGCAGGTCGGCGAGGCTGCGCGATCCGCCGTGGAAGCGGCGCACCGGTGTGCCCGGCGCGAACTTCTCGATCTCCCGCTGCCAGTTCCCCATCAGCGACGTGGGGCAGACCACCAGCGTCGGCCCGACGGCCGAATCGAGGGTCTGGCGGTGCAGATGCAGAGCGATCAGTGTGATGGTCTTGCCGAGCCCCATGTCGTCGGCGAGACAGCCACCGAGACCGAGCGAGGTCATGGTGTGCAGCCAGTTCAGACCGCGCAGCTGGTAGTCGCGCAACGTGGCGGCGAGGGCCTCGGGCGGGCCGACCGGCTGCGGCTCGCCCTGCTGCCCGGCCGCCTCCGGGTCGGCCAACCGGCGGCGCAACTGCTCCAGCCAGCCCGTGGCCCGGACCTCGACGCGCTGCCCGTCGAGCTCGGTGGAACCGGTCAGGACCGCACCCAGCGCGTCGATCGGCGTGACCTTGTGGTCCTGGGTCTCGCGGGCCCGCCGGGCCTCTTCGGGGTCGATCAGCACCCACTGGTCCCGCAGCCGCACCACCGGCCTGTTGGCCTCGGCCAGGCGGTCCAGCTCGGCGCGGCTGAGCTTCTGATCACCCAGCGCGAACCACCAGTCGAACGCCAGCAATGCGTCGGCCGACAGGAGCGGCGGAGCCTCGGACCCGGTGCGTGCGACCCCCTCGTGTTCCTCGCTCTCCTCGCCGTCGGGCGGCCCGATCACGGCGCGTGCGGTGAGCTTGCGGGCCAGCTCCTTGGGCCAGTGCACCTGGACCCCGGTCGCGGCCAGCGCCCGTCCGGCGGGGCCGAGGAGTTCGGCGAGCTCGTCGTCGGCCGGCTCCACGGATTCGGGCACCGCGGCGGACAGCAGCGGAGACAGCGGTGGCCAGGCACGGGCGGCCCGGCGCAGCGCCAGCAGGGCATCCATCCGGGCACGCGGTCCGAAAGCCGCAGCGGTGCCCGCGACGCCCGCCCAGACCTCGGCCGCATCGGCGACCAGCGTCGGATCGCTGACGCTGTGGATCTGCAGGACCGCCCGGAAGGAGGGGCCGGCGGACCGCTCGGCGTCCCCGTCCGGTGCGGTGAGCCCGGAAACCTCCACCCGGAGCGAGAGCCGGACGCCCGCGTCGTGCCCGGCCGCGACATCGGTTGCCCAGGCCCGGTGGCCGGGCAGCTGCTGTGGCTCATCGACGGTGAAGGCCGGGCCGCCGCCGGCGAACTCCGCGGCGGGGGTGCGGGGCAGACCGTCCGCCACCGCGTCGAGGAAGGCGCGCAGCAGCCGCTCGGGCTCGGGCAGCAGAACGGGCTGCGCGGCCCCGTCGAGCGGCACCGCGTGCGCCAGGGGCGGCATCGAGGCCGCGAGTGTCCGGATCCGCGACTGGTCGTCGGCGGTCAGCGGACCGGCCCGCCAGGCATCGTGGTCCATGGCGCTCAGCCCCGGCAGCAGCAGGCCGCGGGCGGCGAGTTGGAGAGCGAGGAGAGCGGCCGTACCCCAGAACGCGGCCGCATCGGAGGCCTGCGCCGAGGTCCGTGCACGCGTCAGCACAGGCAGCGCGTCGCGGACCGGAAGCAACCGTGCCGGTACGGCGTACGCCCGCGCGTCGGCGCCGACGACGGCCAGTTCCTCCAGGCATCCGGGAGCATCGGGAGGGCTGCTGCCGTCCGGATGCCAGAAGGCGACTCGGCCGGTACGGGAGGGGTCCCCGGGCAGGAAGACCACGGAGCAGGCGGAGAGTGCGGAGATCTCGAAGAGCGTTGCCGCAGGGAGTCTGTGCACAGCGATGCCGAATTCCTCAAATTTGACTAGTTGGCTCGGGTCGCCGAGGGTACCCCAACGCTGTCCTGGCCCGTGAGGGGAATCGCCGTGATCCGGGCCACATCCGGATCGATGGAATGCCCGGCCGTTCGTCGGCCGGGAGAGCATGCCACCCCCGGGGTGCGGTCAGCACCCCCATCGGGGGAGGGGGTATACCCCCGGAAGTCCCGGGTGGTGGCGCCATGGTTGCCGGATCTCTGGTCCCCGTACGTTTCTACAGGTCAGCGCAGCTTTCCAGAGACCGGAGACGACATGCCCCAGGCCATAGCCACCGCAGCGGAAGGCACCCGTGACGGTGCCGGAAGTGCCGACGCGGGTAGTGCGGGTGGTGCGGCAGGCGCCGCCGGGACCGGGGCCGCTCCGGCTCAGGGAAGCGACTTCGCGCCCCTGCTGCGGGCCGTGAAGGGGCAGGGGCTCCTGGAGCGGCGAACCGGCTGGTACGCAGCGGGCATCGCCGTCAATCTGCTCGCGCTGGGCGCCGTGATCGCCGGCATGGTCCTCCTCGGCAACACCTGGTGGACCCTGCTGCTCGCGCTGCCGCTGGCGGTCTTCTGGTCTCGCACCGCGTTCGTCGGACACGACGCCGGACACGCGCAGATAACCGGCGCACGCAGGGCCGGCCGCGCCATCGGCCTCGTGCACGCCAACCTGCTGCTCGGTATGAACGAGGCATGGTGGAACGACAAACACGTCCGCCACCACGCCAACCCCAACCACATCGACAAGGACCCGGACGTCGGTGTCGGCGCCCTCGTCTGGACCCAGAAGCAGGCGGCCCAGCGTGAGGGCTTCGCCCGCTGGCTCACCCGCAACCAGGCCCGTCTCTTCTTCCCGATGCTGCTCCTGGAAGGCATCGCGCTGAAGGTCTCCGGATTCCAGTACCTGCGACAGCAGCCCGCCCGGGAACGGGCCCTCTCGGCACTGCTCCTGGTCGCCCATCTGGGCCTCTACGCAACGCTGCTGCTCACCGTCCTGTCCCCGGGAAAGGCCGTCGTCTTCGCACTCGTGCACCACGCGCTGTTCGGGCTCCACCTGGGCATGGCCTTCGCGCCGAATCACAAGGGCATGGAGATGCCGGACCCCGACGGCGAACGCTGGGGCCACCTCCAGCGTCAGGTCCTCACCTCGCGCAACGTACGCGGCGGCATCCTCACCGACTGGTTCCTCGGCGGGCTCAACTACCAGATCGAGCACCACCTCTTCCCGAGCATGCCCCGCCCGCACCTGCGCCTGGCGCAGCCCATGGTGCGCGCCCACTGCAAGGCACTGGGCATGCCGTACGCGGAGACCGGACTGATCGAGTCCTACCGGCAGGCACTGCGCCACATGCACGAGGTCGGCGAACCCCTCAGGTGACCGTTCCGGGTCCGCGGCCTGCTGGAACCGATGGGCGCGCACACGCGTTCTCACAGCAGAAGCGGCTTCGGGCCGCGAAGGAGGCGTGGACGATGTCGAACAGCGCGAAGATCGCCATCGGGGGAGTGGTCGTAGCGGTCATCCTGATGCCGTTCATCGGTTTCTGGCTGTCGTTGCTGGTCCTGGTCGGAGTTCCGGCGATCGCGTATCTGCTGCTGGACCCCAGCCAGCGGCGCAGGCTCCGCAGGATCACCCGCAAGGAAATAGGGCGCTGAGAGGGAGGGCTCCGCATTGAGGGGGGAGAACGTCACCATCAGCGGTCTCGATCTCCTCACCCTCCCGTCGGTACCCTGCTGCGCCTCGGCGACGCGGCCGTCGTCGAGGTCACCGGCGGGCACTGGAGCGCGTGTAGGTCCGCAGGAGTGGTCGGGCCCCGAGGGGCCCGGCCGTTGGTACGGCCGCCGAGTCCCCGGAGCGGGGTCAGGCCGGCCGTACCGCGAGCGCGTCCAGAGCCTTCAACAAACCCGGCAGTTCGGTGCCCCGTCCGACCGGCAGCACCTCGCCCGGCTCCTCGTCCAGCAGGATGAACGCGATGTCGTCGGTCCGGGCGACCAGGGACCAGCCGGGGCCGTCGGCGCGCAGCATCCGGGCGTCGTCCGTGGCGAAGGAGGACCGGACCCGGCCGGGTGGCGGCGGGGTGTCGACGTAGCCGTGTGCCTGCGCGAGCGCCCGCCGTACACCGGGGTGCACTCCGGAATGCGCGTCCGGGGCCGGGCTGGCGGAGCTTGCGTCGGCCCGGTCGTTCCCGGACTCGGCAGCGGACTCGTTTCCGGGCTCGTCCCCGGCCTCGCTTCGGGGCTCGTTCCCGGGCTCGTTTCCGGACTCGGCCAGGGGCTCTCCTCCCGGCTCTGTCTCGGATTCCCCGTCGATTTTCCCGTCGGCTGCGACGCCCGCTTCGGGCCCGCCCATGGTTTCAGGCCCGGTCTCGACCTCGACCTGGAGCTCTACCTCAGGTCCAGGGTCACGGTCAGGGTCGGATACGGACCCGGCCCCGCTCCCGGAACCGTCCGTGCCCGCCGGAGCGGTGAAGGCCATCTCGTCGTCGATCTGCTCGCGCCAAGCGGCCCACTGGTGCGCTATCTCGTCCGCGCCCAGGCGCCGCTGGGCCGGTCCCCACGACCCCGTGTCGGGCGGCGTCAGCGGCTCCGGGGCGATGCCGTCGATCTCCGGGTCCGGCAGCGGATCGTGCGGCGCCGCCACGCCCGGAGCGGCGACCGCCACCGAGAGGGGCCAGCCGGGCAGCGCGCAGACCACCGAACGGTCGTCGGGAGAGAGGTCGTAGTCCATGCCGCAGTCCCAGGCCGCGATCGCGACGGCGACCAACGACACGTCCTCCACGACGACGGTCCACCGCGCGCCACTGCCGTCCTGGCCGAGGACCAGCCCGTACCCCTCGGCGTACGGTTCGAGGGCGAGCGCCGCACATGCGGCCGGGTAATCGTCACCGAGGACGCTCGGGAACTGCGCCGGGGTCAGCAGCACCGCGGTCAGCACATACAGCGCGTCGTCGTCGGCGACCGTGTCGTTCGGCGCGGCCACGGCACCCTCCTCGTCCGTCGTCGTTGTCCGTCGGCGCACCTTAACGAGTGAGTAACCCACTCGTCGAGGCCCTGACAAGGGAAGACGACGGTTCCGTGCGAGGCGGACGGCACTCGTCAATCGGCGGGGAGACCGAGCAGGCTTCGGGCCACCGTTTGCGGCGACTCGCCGCGCTCGCGGGCCAGCGCGATGACGGCCCGGCAGGCCAGCTCGCTGACGCCGAAGGAGAGCGCCTCGGGCGACACCCAGCCGCTCGCCTCGTCGATCAGCGCCTCGTCCTCCTCCACGGATGCCGCGACAAAGGTGGCGGCCGCCTCGAAGAGATTGTGCTGCTTGCGCCGGTCCTCTTTGGAGGGCGTTGCGGACTGATCCGCCTTGCGGTCGGGGGCGACAACCTTCCGCAGGCTGCCGATTATGTCGATCATGGGGACCGCCTTCCCGAGGAACTGTGAGTGCGTCGCTTGCTGCTAACTATTTGCGGTGTTCCCCGCCGACGTAGAGTTGGACCTTCGGCCGATACAAGGGGGCAGTGCGGTGAAGCGGTACGACCGGCTGAAGGAGATTCAGCGTCTGGATCCGGAGCGGGACTTCCTTCGAATCTACCGGATCATGGCAACCTACGAGTTTCCCTGGGACATCACCCGCGCGCTCGAACTGGCCCTGTATCGCACCTATGCCGTACCCAGCATCGGGCAACTACTTGCGCAGACCGCAGAACTGACGGACCGTTCGCAGAAGCGCTACGACGACACCGCACTGCTCCTCGACACGGTCCTGGAGCACGGCTTCGACAGCGACTCCGGGCGTACGGCACTCCGCCGGATCAACCAGATGCACCGCAGCTACGACATCAGCAACGACGACATGCGCTATGTGCTGTGCACCTTCGTCGTCACCCCGAAGCGCTGGCTCGACAGCTACGGCTGGCGTCGGCTCTCCGACCACGAACTGCGGGCGTGCGCCGCCTACTACCGGACCCTGGGCGCGCACATGGGCATCAAGGAACTGCCGCGCACGTACGAAGACTTCGAGCGCACCCTCGACACCTATGAGGCCGAACACTTCGGCTGGGACGAAGGGGGACGCCGTGTATCCGACGCCACCCTGGACCTGATGGGCTCCTGGTACCCGCGCCCCTTGGCCCCCGTCGCGCGGAAGGCCGCCCTCGCACTGCTCGACGATTCCCTGCTGCGGGCATTCCGCTACGAACGCCCCGGCTCCGTGGCCCGGAACCTCACACATGGCGCCCTGCGGCTGAGGGCACGCGCGGTGCGACTCCTGCCGCCGCGTTCCACTCCGCACTACGCCCGGCAGAACCCGGAGATCAAGGGCTACCCGGACGGCTACCAGGTCTCCGGGCTGGGGACCTTCCCGCTCCCGGGCGTCGATGGTTGTCCGGTCCCGCACAACCGGCGCTCCGACGCGCCGGTGGAGTGAGTAGGACGGCACGGGGCGGGCAGGTCAGGACGTCCGTACGGCAAGGGCGAGGAAGCGGTCGTCCTCATCGGTGTACGCATCGAGCCGCCAGCCCGAACCTGCCAGCAGCGGGCGGAGGTTGTGCTCGGCCCGCAGATCGTCGTCCGTGATCCGGCGGCCGTGGCGTGCCGCGAGGGCGGCCCGCCCGATGGGGTGGAAGAGCGCCAGCCGCCCGCCCGGTCGCACCACTCGCGCCAGCTCCGCAAGGTCCGGACCGGGGTGCGACAGATGGGAGATCAGTCCGGCCGCGAACACCGCGTCGAGCCTCCGTGACCTGAGGGGCAGACGGGCGACATCCGCGAGGAGCAGTGTCCCCTCGCGGTCGCGCCCGGCCCGTACCGCCTCCTCCAGCATCGCCGCGGTGAGGTCCACGCCCAGGACCGTGCCCTGCGGTCCGACGGCCGCCCGCAGAGCGGGAAGTGCCCGCCCAGTGCCGCAGCCGGCGTCGAGCACCGCGTCCCCAGGGCTCAGCGAGAGGGAGCCGACGGCGTCGTCGTAGGCGGGGCCGTCGTCGGGGAAACGGGTGTCCCAGTCCGCGGCACGCGCTGTGAAGAACTCCTGGACGTGTGTGTGGTCGTCGGCCATACGGACGTGATCGCCCAGTTGCCGACGGAGCGAAACAGAGCGAAACGTTGGGAAATGGGGTGAGCGTTCGAGCACTGGTTGATCGTTCGGCAACCTCTCTCTGTCATATTCCGGAAGCTTTCGAAATGCGCCCCCGGCACGCGCCCCCGTCGCGGCTAGCGTCCTCGATCCATGGGACACCTGGACCACGCCACCTTCGGCTGGCTGACACCCGCGCTGTCGTACGTGATGGCCTGCATCGGCGCGGCACTCGGCCTGAGCTGCACCGTGCGCGCACTCGACACGACCGGCCGCTCGCGCCGCAACTGGCTGATCACGGCCGCATCCGCCATCGGCTCCGGCATCTGGACCATGCACTTCATCGCGATGCTCGGTTTCGGCGTGAGCGGTAGCGACATCCGCTACAACGTGCCGCTGACCCTCCTCAGCCTGCTCGGCGCCATGGTGGTGGTCGGCGGCGGCGTCTTCGCCGTCGGCTACAGCCGCGACCGGACAAGGGCGCTGCTGCTCGGAGGGCTCGCCACCGGGCTCGGCGTCGCCAGCATGCACTACCTCGGCATGGCGGCCCTCCGTCTGCACGGCACGATCCACTACGACCCGCTGCGGGTCGCGCTCTCCGTCGCCATCGCGGTCGCCGCGGCGACCGCGGCCCTCTGGGCGGCACTCAACATCAAGTCCTCCCGGGCCGTCGCACTCGCCTCCCTCGTCATGGGCGCCGCGGTCAGCAGCATGCACTACACCGGAATGTTCGCGGTCTCCGTACAGGTCGCACCCTCCGGAGACGAACTCCCCGGCGCCACCACCATGCAGTTCATCTTTCCCCTGGCCGTAGGACTCGGCTCGTATCTCTTCCTGACCTCGGCATTCGTCGCACTCTCCCCGACAGCCAGGGAGCGCGCCGCCTACGTCTACGCCGAACGCGCCGCAGGCCCCGCCGACCCGGACCCCGCCGCCGCTGCACAGGGCTTCACCGGGCGGGGCCCCGCCCTCCGGTCACGGCGCGGCGGCGTCAACGACCACGACACATCGCCCGTCACCGCGCCCTGAACGGGCCGCGACCCGCCGCCCGGCAATCGCGACCCACCCAGCACCACACTCGGAACGAGGAGGCCATGCGCCCACCCCGCACGACCCCGGAAACCGGTGCGACGGCCGCCGCCCGGCCGACGCGCGGACGCCGCGCACACGCGGGCCCACCGGCCGACGAGAGCGCCGAGCACGATCTGCGGCTGCTGCTGACACCGGACCCGCACGCGCCGCGCGGACGGTGGACGCTGCGGCCCAGGACCGTACGCGCGAAGATCATCTCGCTGCTGATGGTGCCCGTCGTCTCGCTGCTCGCCCTGTGGGGATTCGCCACCGTCACCACCGCCCAGGATGTGGCACGGCTGCGTCAGCTCCAGCGGGTCGACGAAGAGTTCCGGGCCCCGATATCCACCGCAGTCGCGGCACTCCAGAGCGAACGCCGGGAGGCCATGCTCCAGGTCGTGGCACCCGGCAGCGCCCAGTCCGCCGCACTGGAACGCCGGACCGGACGCACCGACAAGGCCCTCGCCGCCCTGAGGTTCGACAGCGGCCACACCATCGCCGACACCGGAAACGTCCCGTCCGCGGTCGCCGACCGGCTCGACCGGTTCCTCGGCCTCACCCGGCGCCTGCGCGCCGAGCAGAGTGACGAAGGAGACGCGAACACCGACGCGAGCGGTGCGAACGGTGACACGGACGCCGTGAAGGCCGTGTACGACCGGTACACGGCGGCCGTCTCCGCGGCCCTGGGAGTCTCCGGCGCACTCACCGGAATCCAGGACGACTCCGGCGGCTCCGACGCCCGCGTACTGCTCGAACTCGCCCGCGCCGATGAGATGCTCGCCCGCGAGGACGCCCTGTTGGCCACCGCCGCCCGCACCGGAACGCTCGAGGGCGAGCAACTGCGCCTGTTCACCGGCGCGGTGGAAACCCGGAGGAGCCTCACCGGAACCGCGGGCGAGGATCTTCCCGCCACCGAGCGGGCCGCCTGGCAGAGGCTCACCGCCGGCCCCGCCCACCGGCAGATCCAGGCGACCGAGGACAGGGTGCTCGCCGCGCCCCCCGGACGCAGGGCCGCGCGGGCCGTGCCGGCCGACGACTGGGAACGAGCAGCCGCTCTCGTCCGGACCGGGACCCGCACCATTGACACCACCGCCGGACCGCGCGCCGCCGACCGCTCCTCCCCGCTCGCCCGAGGACTGTTCACCCCGTCCGGAGCCGCCGTCCTGTTCGGCTGTGTCGCCGTCGCGGCGTCCCTGGTCATCTCCGTACGCATCGGCCGGGGACTCGTCGTCGAACTCGTCAGCCTCCGCAACAGCGCCCTGAAGATCGCCCGCCGCAAACTGCCCCGCGCCATGCAACGGCTGCGGTCCGGCGAGGAGCTCGACATCGACGCCGAGGCTCCGCAGGGCACGGCCGGCCACGACGAGATCGGCCAGGTCGCCGAGGCGCTCGGCACCGTGCACCGGGCGGCCCTCGGCGCGGCCGTCGAACGGGCCGAACTCGCCGACGGCATCTCCGGAGTCTTCGTCAACCTGGCCCGGCGCAGCCAGGTGCTGGTCCACCGTCAGCTCAACCTCCTCGACAGCATGGAACGCCGCGCCGACGACCCCGACGAACTGAGCGATCTCTTCCGGCTCGATCACCTCACCACCAGGATGAGGCGGCACGCCGAGAGCCTGATCATCCTGTCCGGCGCGGCACCGGGACGCGCCTGGCGGATGCCCGTACCCCTGACCGACGTCGTACGGGCCGCCGTTTCCGAGATCGAGGACTACGCCCGGATCGAGGTACGGCAACTCCCCGACGCCGCCGTGCAGGGTACAGCCGTCGCCGACCTCACCCATCTGCTCGCCGAACTCATCGAGAACGCCGCACAGTTCTCACCGCCCCACACCAAGGTGAGCATCAGCGGTGAACCTGTGGGCAACGGCTATGCCCTGGAGGTCGAGGACCGCGGCCTCGGCATGGGCGACGAACTCCTCGGCGAGGCGAACCGGCGGATCGCGCAGGCGGAGGCGCTCGATCTCTTCGACAGCGACAGGCTCGGACTCTTCGTCGTCAGCAGGCTCGCCGTCCGGCACCGCATCAAGGTCCAGTTGCGCACGTCCGCGTACGGCGGGACGACCGCGGTGGTGCTGCTGCCCACCGCGCTGCTGCAGAGCGCACTGCCGGCCGCCGAGGTGCCGGCCGCACCGGGGAGCACCCCGGGCCGGCACGAGGACCACCACGACCGGACATTCCCCGGCCCCGGCCCCCTTGCCGCCCGGCCGAGGACCACCGCCTTCCCGTCGCCGGTACCGGTACCCGCCCTGGACTCCGGTCCCGGGCCCGCCGCCGTCACCTCGTTGCACGGGCGTCCGGGCCGGGCGGACCGGCCCGGGGC